>JBFLXF010000327.1:0-3779 GCA_040757515.1 Actinomycetota bacterium | reverse complement strand
AGACGTGTATCGAGTAGATGACGTTGAGGATGACGAGAAGGAAGGTCGTCGGCCCAAGTAGCGGCCAGGTCACGTTCCTGAACTGCCCCCAGCCGGTCGCGCCGTCTATCTGCGCAGCCTCGTAGAGCTCTGAGGGGATGCTCTGGAGCGCGGCGAGGTAGACGACCATGTTGAAGCCGATCCTTATCCACAGCGTCGCGATGATGAGCGAGGGCATCGCCCACCTCTGGGAGGTGAGCCACGGCACGCTCTCGAAACCGAGGGCGTTCAGCCCGCTGTTGATGACGCCGTAGGAGTCGTTGAAGATCCAGGCCCCCACCAGCGCCACCGCCACCATCGAGATGACGACCGGCACGAAGAAGACGCTCCGGATGAGCCCGCGCCCCGGCAGCCTGCGGTTGAGCCCCACGGCGACGAGGAGGCCGAGCGCTATGCTGGTCGGCACGGTCCCGACGGTGTAGACGAGCGTGTTCCACATGGACTGCCAGAACTGCGGATCCTGGGCCATCATCACGTAGTTCTCCAGCCCGATGAACCTGGGTGCCTCGATGAGCGACCAGTCGTTGAAGCTCATGTAGACCGCGAGCAGCATCGGCACGAACAGGAACACCGTGAAGACGAGCATGTTCGGCGCTATGAAGATGTAGGGCACGAGCCGCCGCTGGTTGCGCTCCCACCAGCCCCGACCGGTCCGCCTCTCTTTCGGGACGTGTCCTGTCCCCTGCCGCACCGCCATCCTACCTCTCCTCCTGCTCGAAGACCCGCTCGATCCCCTCGGCGATGTTCCGCGCCGTCTCCGGCGCCGGCTGCCCGGTCTTGAAGGCCAGCTCTAGCTCGTCGCCGAGCACCTGGGTGAGCCGCGTGAAGGCCGGGACGGTCTGCTCCCGCGCCATCCGCGGCGGGACCGTGGTGGACTGCTCGACGAAGAGGTTCATCTTCTCGGGGTAAGACGGGTAGTCGAGCCCGCCCTCTATGAGTGCCCTGCGGGTCGGGAGGAAGAGCGCCTCCGTGCAGAACCGCCTCATCTCCTCCTCGCTGGCGAGGTGCCTGAGAAAGTCCGCGGCGAGGTCGGGGTTCCTGCTGTCGCGGGTCACGGCCACGGCGTTGCCGCCCATGTCCGATGCCATCTCCGCGTCCCGGATCATGTACGTCACGTCCCAGCCGGCGCTCATGCTCGTCTCCAGGAACGGCATGAGCCAGTTGCCGTTGAGCATCATCGCCGTCGTGCCGTTGGCGAAGAGCGTCTCTATCTGCACGGTGCTCTTGATGGAGGTGCCGGGCGGGACGAGGCTCTCATCGAACCACATCTTGTTCCAAGCAATGGTCTCGACGCCCGCCTCTTCGTCCACCGTGGGCGAGGCGAGGTCCTCGTCGAGCAGGTGCCCGCCATGCTGAAAGAGGAACCACATCCAGCGGTAGGCAGAGGTGACGTTCTGCCACGCCATCGCGAACGGGTAGGTAGCCTCCCCAGACGCCTTGATCCGCTTCGAGACCTCGACGAACTCATCCCAGGTCCAGCTCTCCTCAAGCCGCTGGGGGACCTCGATGCCCAGCCTCCCGAAGATGTCGGTGTTGTAGAAGACGGCCATCGTGTCTGTGTGGTGGGGCAGCGCGAAGGGCCTGCCCTCGCGGCTGACCGCCTCCCAGAGCGCCGGGGTGAACGCCTCGCCGTAGCCCGGCTCCAGGTACTCCGAGAGATCCAGGAAGGCCCCAGCCGATACGTAGCGCCCGAGCATCTGGTACTGGACGCGTGCGAGGTCCGGAGCGAGGCCCGCCGCGAGCAAGGTGTTCAGCTTCACGTAGTTGTCGAAGGGCGCTACGATCAGGTTTATCCTCGCGCCCGGGTTCTTCTTCTCGTAGCTCTCGATAACGGACCGGAACCCCGCCTCCTCGGACTCGTTGGCCCATACCAGGAAGCTCAACTCGTCCAGCGGCTCGGAGCCGGCCCCCGCGCCCCCGCAGCCAGCAAGCCCCAGAGCCCCGAGCCCGGCCAGCACACCGCTCCCGAGCCTCAGCACCTCGCGCCGGCTGTACCGGGTCCTCCACACCCCCGTGAAGTCCAAACTGCCCCCTTTCCTTGCTACAAAGCGGATAATAGGGGTGATGGGGACGGAGTTCTTCCGGTTCTGCGCCAATACGTTCCGGTATACTAAGTATGTGGGGGCGGAAAGGATAAGAACCGAGGTAGACGAGGCGCCGGGTTTCCGGGTCTGGCGGGGCCGCCCGTACACTTCGATGCCGCCCCACTGGCACGACCAGGTCGAGATCAACTACTCCGTCGGCGGGAACCTGACCTACCTACTCGCGGGTTCGGTGGTGCGCGTCCCGCCGGAGCGGCTGTCGCTGTTCTGGGCCGGGATACCGCACAGCGTCGTGAGCGGTAGCGGGATCGAGAACTTCTACTGGGTCTACCTCCCGCTCGTGTGGCTCCTGCGTCTCGGGCTCCCGGAGTCTTTCATGCAGCGCGTGATGGGCGGGGAGATGCTCGTGGACGCCGAGCCCTCAAGTGCCGATCCCGTCATGCTCGAGAAGTGGTGCGAGGAGCTGCCGGAGGCCGACGACGCCCGCAGGCGCCTCATCATTCGCGAGGTCGAGGCCAGGGTGATGCGGCTCGCCCTCGCCCAGACGGACGGGGCCGCGGCCGCACAGGCGCCCGCCGAGGCGGGCCCCGCGCGCAAGGTCGCGGAGATGGCCCGCTTCGTCGCGGAGAACCACGCTCGCCCGCTCCGGGTCCCAGATGTCGCTCGCCACGTCGGCCTGCACCCAAACTACGCCATGACGCTCTTCCGCAGGCTCTACGGAATGACCTTGAGCTCCTACCTCACGCGGCTGCGCGTCTGCCAGGCCCAGCACCTCCTCATCTCCACGGACCGGGACACGTCTCAGATCGCCTTCGAGGTCGGCTTCGGCTCGACCAGCCGCTTCTACGAGGCGTTCAAGGAGATGAGCGGCTACACCCCACACCAGTACCGCATGCAATCCCAGCCGAAGAGCTACAGGCCAAAGTCCCCGTTCAACCCCTGCTCCAGGCAGAGTTAGACCGACGCGCTTTCTCAGACAGACACTTTCGAACATGAAGCCACCCGGCTGTGTAGGGATCTTGGTGGTTTATGCCGCCGGGATCTAGAATAGGGAGCGGCTACAGGAGGTCTTTCGGTTGCTGAGGGAGCAACGGCAACAGCGGATACTTGAGGAGCTGGAGCGGGCGGGGAGTGTCTCGGTTGCGGCGCTCAGCGAGGAGCTGGGGGTCTCGGACATGACGGTGCGGCGGGACCTGGAGGAGCTATCGGCTCAGAACCTGTTAAGGAAGGTGCATGGCGGGGCGGTACCGGTACCGAAGACGGCGGTGGAGCCGCACTTCGTCAAGAAGCAGAAGCTCAACCGCGCGGAGAAGCGGGCGATAGCGCGGGCGGCGCTCGGGTTCATCAACGACGGCGACACGGTCGCCTTCTCTGCGGGAACGACGACGTGGCAGATCGCGGAGGCGCTCAAGCGGGGGCCAGGCGGCTCGTTCACGTTCATCACCAACTCTACGAACATCGCGCTGACGCTGCAGGAGAACGGGTGGGAGCAGATCGTGCTCTCCGGAGGGATGTTCCGCACGCCCTCCGACGCCCTCGTCGGGCCGTTCGCCGACCGCACGCTCAGGACCTTAGAGCAGTTTTCACAGTGTCTGCGCCCTATGCGTCGCGTAGCCGCAGTGTCCGAAGAAACCGCGGGCGTCCTCGGACCTCACCGCGCCCAGCGCCCGGTGCGTGGCCTCAAAGAGGGCATCTAGG
>JBFLXF010000326.1:0-3783 GCA_040757515.1 Actinomycetota bacterium | reverse complement strand
ATCGTCGGCGTGAAGGTGCCGGGCAGGAAGAAGGGCGAGACGACGTTCGTCGAGCACGACGAGCCGATCAGGCGCGACACGAGCCTGGAGAGGCTCGCCAAGCTGCCCCCTCTCGACGAGGGGGGCACCGTGACCGCCGGCAACGCTCCGGGCGTCACAGATGGGGCGGGTGCGCTCATGCTCGCGAGCGAGTCCTTCGCTGAGCGGCGTAACCTGGAGCCCCTGGGGACCATAGTGGCGCACGCGAAGGTGGCCGAGCAGCCGCCGGATCTGCTGACGGTGCCGGGCAACGCCGGCAAGCTCGCTCTGGAGAAGGCCGGCTGGAGCGCCGACGACCTCGACCTCGTGGAGATCAACGAGGCCTTCGCCGGGGTGGCGATTCACTCGACGCGCATCCTCGGGGTGGACCCGGAGATCGTCAACGTCAACGGCGGCGCTCTTGCGCTGGGCCACCCGATAGGTGCTTCCGGGGCGCGCATCCTCATGACCCTTCTCCACGAGCTGCGGCGCAGGGGCGGCGGCCGGGGGCTCGCGGCGATCTGCTCCGGCGGCGGGCAGGGCGACGCCGTGCTGGTGGAGGTCTAGTGGCGGGCCTCGCCGGGGACGTCGCCGCCCGCACGGTCGAGACGCCGCGCCTTGTGACGCACCTACTCGAGAGCGGCCCCGAAGACGGGACGCCGGTACTCTTCGTGCACGGCAACGTCTCCTCCTCGCGCTTCTTCGAGGAGACGCTCGCCGCCCTGCCGGAGGGCTACCGCGGCATCGCTCCCGACCTTCGCGGATTCGGCGGCTCGGAGACGAAGCCGCTGGACGCGACGCGCGGCCTGGCGGACTTCTCGGATGACCTCCGCGCCCTCGTTGACGCTCTCGGGCTCGTCCGCTTCCACCTCGTCGGCTGGTCTGCGGGCGGCTCTGTCGCGATGCTGTACGCGATGGAGGGTCCGCAGAGGATAGCCTCGCTCATCCTTATAAACCCCATGTCACCGTACGGCTTCGGGGGCACCAAAGACGAACGCGGGACGCCGTGCTGGCCGGACTTCGCCGGCTCCGGCGGCGGAACGGCGAACCCCGAGTTCGTGCGCCGCCTGGCCGCCGGCGACCGGAGCGAGGAAGACCCCAACTCCCCCCGTAACGTGATGAACTCCTTCTACTTCAAGCCGCCGTTTAGGGCGCCGGAGGAGCGCGAGGAGGCCTACCTCTCCTCGATGCTCTCTACGAAGACCGGTGACGACAACTACCCGGGCGATACCGCCGCCTCTCCGAACTGGCCGAACGTCGCGCCCGGTACCCGCGGCATGAACAACGCCATAAGCCCGAAGTACTGCGACCTCAGCGGCTTCGCCGCCGTAGAGAATGGGCCGGACGTACTCTGGGTGCGCGGCGCCGACGACGCGATAGTTTCGGACACGTCCCTCCTGGACTTCGGGAACCTCGGCAGACTCGGCTACGTGGAGGACTGGCCCGGTGAGGACGTCTACCCGCCGCAGCCGATGGTCTCCCAGACGCGCGCCGTTCTCGACGCCTACGCCTCGCGCGGCGGCGTCTATCGCGAGGAGATCATCCCGGACTGCGGCCACACCCCGCACGTCGAGAGGCCGAAGGAGCTCCGCCGCCTCCTCCTCGACTTCTTGGAGATGCACCGGCCGTGAGCGACGGGAGCCTACGCCGTCGGGGATGTGGAACTCGGTGAGGAGGCGGGCGGCTGGTACGGGGTGGTGCTGCGCGGCGACACCGAGCCGGTGAGGGGCGGGTCTCGCGCGAACGTTCAGGACGGCTGCGTGCAGCACACAGCCGTCGTGGGAGAAGTGTGCGTAGTCGGACACAACGCCGTGGTGCACGGTTGCGAGATCGGCGACAACTGTCCAGTCGGCATGAGCGCCACCGTCCTCAACGGCGCGAAGATCGGCCCCGCAACCTCATAATCGGTGTCCCGGCGAAGCGCGCCGGCGGCATGAACGGCGACCGGTCCGGGGAGACAGCCCGCAGCGCCCACCGGTACGTCGAACGTGCCGCCGTCCACCAGGCGTCGCCCCAGCAGAACCGCTGATCCCACCACCCGGCCGCAGATAACCCCGAGCCAGCGTACCACCGGTTAATATTTTCACTATCAATATTTGATAGAGCAAACAATTTGGATAGACTTGCTGAGGCTGATCGTCGTCAGGAGGGACGTTTGGAGACTGAGAGAGCTGCGGTTGCGCGGCGTATGATCGAGGAAGATCCTGTGCTGGTACCGCTTGGGCGTGCGTTTCGGCGGGCGCTGAGCGCGTTCGAGCGGGACACGGGTGTCGGGGCGCCGAGGTGGTTCATGTTGAGGGTGGTCGCTGGCGAGGAGGGGGTAAGCCAGGGGGAGGTCTGCCGCCGGTTCGAGCAGGACCCGTCCAGGATCACGCGCCTGGCGCAGGCCCTTGAGGCCGACGGGCTCCTACGGCGGGAGCGTGATCCGGAGGATAGCCGGGTCGTTCGGCTCTACCTCACTGACGAGGGGCGGGATCTGACCGGCACCTTTCCGCGGCGTTACGGGGAGTTCGAGCGCCGCGTCGAGGGTGCGATGAGCGGCGAGGAGCTGCGGGAGCTGCGACGTCTGCTCGGCCTGCTTGAAGCGGCGATGACGGATTGAGGGAGACGAGATTGGGAGAGAGCGAGACGGGGGTTCGGAAGAACATCATCTTCATCGGGCTCATGCTCGGGATGCTGGTGGCGGCGGCGAGCCAGACGATAGTCTCGCCGGCCATGCCCGTCATCGTGGCGGATCTCGGCGGGATCGAGCACTACTCCTGGATCGCCACGGCGACGCTCCTGGTCTCGGCGGTGACCATCCCGATAGCCGGGAAGCTCTCCGACCTCTACGGACGCAGGAGGTTCTTTATCGGGGGGCTCCTCATCTTCATGGCGGCGTCTGTGCTGGCGGCCACGGCGCAGAGCTTCCTGTGGCTCGTGGCGGCCCGTGCGGTGCAGGGCTTGGGGATGGGCACCATAATGCCGCTCTCCCAGACCATAATCGGCGACATCATAAGCGCGCGCGAGCGCGGGAAGTACATGGGGTATCTCGGCGCGGTATTCGGGGTTGCCTCCGTGGCCGGGCCGCTGGCGGGCGGCTGGATCACGGACCACTTCTCCTGGAGGTGGCTCTTCCTCGTCAACCTGCCTCTGGGCGTCGTCGCTCTCGGCTTCATCATCCCCTTCTTCCGGCTGCCGCACCGGCGCGAGGAGCACTCCCTGGACTACGCCGGGTTCATCACCCTCGGTCTCGGCCTCTCTGCGCTACTGCTCGCCACCTCCTGGGGCGGGACCTCCTACCCGTGGGACTCGTGGGAGATCGTCTCGCTCTACGTGTCGGGCGCGGCGCTCATAACTCTCTTCCTGTTCAACGAGAGCCGCGCGAAGGAGCCCGTGCTGCCCCTGCGGCTGTGGAGAAACCCCGTCTTCACCCTCTCCAACCTCGCCAACGCGGCCATAGCCATGACCATGTTCGGGGCCATCTTCTACATCCCGCTCTACGCGCAGGGCGTTATTGGGGTGAGCGTCACCAACTCCGGGCTTGTTTTGATACCGCTGACCGCGTCCATGATCGCCACGAGCGTCGTAGTCGGACGGCTCATCACCCGGATCGGGCGCTACAAGGCGTTCATCGTCGCCGGACCGCTCGTGATGGGCCTCGGCTACTATCTGCTCGCCCGCCTGCACTACGGTTCGACCCAGGCCCAGCTGACGGTGGCGATGGTCGTCGTCGGCCTCGGGCTCGGGGCCGTGATGCAGACCTACACCCTCGTCGTGCAGAAC
>JBFLXF010000325.1:0-3798 GCA_040757515.1 Actinomycetota bacterium | reverse complement strand
GTCGGCGCTCGCGCCGACCTCGACGAGAGCCTCGTTCATGCGGGCGTAGACCCGCGCGTCGCGGTCGGAGAGCGGCATCTCTGAGGAGAACCGGCCTCCGACGTACCAGCGGGCGTTCTCCTTTCTGCGCTCGAAGGGGATCAACTCCAGGCCGAGATCCCCGGCGAGGGCGCGCAGCTCCGAGTGGGCTGCGTCTACCCACTCTCCGCCGAGATCCAACGGCTGGCCTTTCGTTTCGAGCACCCGGGTACGTCCGCCGGGGCGGTCGCGTGCCTCCAGGACGAGGACATCGAGGCCCGCGCGCGACAGTTCCCGGGCCGCCACCAGACCGGAGAGCCCGGCGCCGATGACGATCGCGTCGGTGCTCTCGGGGCGGGACATGGCTCTAGCTCCGGTAGCCCAGCTCTTTTTCGAGTTCGGTGAGGGCGTCGTCGGTGATCTCGGCGATCTTCGAGATCACTTCTCTGTCCGCTACGAGCGCCGGTGAGTACTGGATGACGGGCTCGTCCTTGTCGTCGAAGCGGCAGATCAGGCCGCCTTCCAGAAGCTTCCTGGAGACGACGCCCTTGAAGTACCTCTGGTACTCATCTCCCTCGAGCGGCGTGCCGTCGGCCTTCTCGGGCTTGACCTCCACTGCCCAGAAGAAGCCCATCCCACGCACTTCTTTGACGATGGGATGGTTCTCCGCCATTCGCCTGAGCTCGTCCCCGAAGTACCCTTCGAGTTCGCGGACGTTGCGCAGCAGACCTTCGCGCTCGATGATGTCTATGTTCTCAAGCGCCACCGCCGCCGAGACGGGGTGTCCGCCGAAGGTGGAACCGTGGAAGAACATCGGGGCGTTCTCCTTGAGGGTCCCGCGCATCTTCTCGTTTATGACCACGCCTCCCATCGGCAGGTAGCCCGAGGTGACACCTTTGGCGAAGGTGGTCATGTCCGGGACCACATCGAAGCGCTCGATGCCGAACCACTCCCCGAGGCGGCCGAAGGCGCAGATCACGGCGTCCGAGACCAGCAGGACGCCGTGCCGGTCGCAGATCTCGCGCACCTTCCTCCAGTAATCGGGCGGCGGGACAAGACAACCGCCGGCGTTCTGCACCGGCTCCAGAACAACGGCGGCCACCGTCTCCGGCGGCCCAAACTCGATCGCCTCCTCGATGGCCTCCGCCGCCCCCTCCGGGTCCTGCTGGGTGTTGGAGACGTGCATAAAGCCCTGCAGCAAGGGCTCGAACGGGGCCTTGAAGCTCGGCAGGCCCGTGACCGAGAGCGCGCCCATGGTGGTGCCGTGGTAGGCGATCTTGCGCGAGATGATCTTGTAGCGCGTCGCCTCCCCGTTCGCCTTGTGGTACTGCCTGGCGAGCTTGATGACGGTCTCCACCGCCTCCGAGCCCGACGACACGAAGAAGGTCGTCTCCAGATCACCGGGCGCTATCCCGGCGATCCGGTGCGCCAGCTCCAGACTCCTCGGGTGCTGGAAGCTCCAGTTGGGGAAGAAACCGAGCTCTTTCATCTGCTTCGCCGCTACCTCGGCGAGCTCGGTCCTGCCATGTCCTACCTGCGTGGTGAAAAGCCCCGCAAGCCCGTCCACATACTCCCGCCCCCTGTCGTCCTTGACGTAGCAACCCTCGCCGGAGACGATCACGGGCAGCCTCGACCAGTCCTCGGAGAAGGGGGTGAAGTGCAAGAGCAGGTTCTCCACTCCCGCCAGCGGAGTCCCCTCCCCGCGATCCAGGCCCCTCATCACATCCATGCCGTACCTCCTCCTGACAGAAGCCCCTCGGCCCCCGTGAATCTTTTCACGAATACTACACAGTTACTGTAATCGGGTCAAGAGGTGGGGTATATGACTTTAGAAGGTTGGAGGGGTATTAACGTAGACAGCTTCTGCGGGCTCGTCTTCGGTCCACCAGCGGTGAGGGGTGGTGGAGGGGAAGTAGAGGGTATCTCCGGGGGAGAGGCGGTAGGTTCCCTGATCCTTGAGTTCGACGAAGAGGGTGCCGGAGACGAGGTAGATGAACTCCTCTCCGGTGTGGGAGTAGAAGCCCTCGCTGCCGGAGTCGGGGGGGACGCGGAGGTAGGATGGGTCCATGACCTTCTCGCCGGAGGCCATCTCCTCGAAGCGCACGCCGTTATCCCATTGCATGACGGGGCGTTCGTGGGCGCGCACGAGGGGGGATGACTCGTTGAGATCGGCTCCGAAGAGCTCGCGCATGGTGACGCCGTAGGCTTCGGCGAGGCGGCGCAGGGAGGCGACCGATGCGCCGGAGCCGCCGCGTTCGAGGGCGGAGATAAAGGAGATGGAAAGCCCCGTGGCCTCTGAGACCTCCTTGAGGGTCTTGTGGGATTTCATCCGGAGCCGCCTCAGCCGTTCGCCCGGCGCTTCCTTGCCGGTCCCCGGCCTCGCGCCGTTCTCCTGCGGTCCGTCGGCGGTACCGAGCTGCTTACGGATCGCTGCGAAGTTCAGGCCCTCGACCTTTCTGAGGTGCCGGATCCTGCGCAGCCTCTCCACATCCGACTCGCTGTAGACCCGATACCCACGCTCCGTACGCCGCGGCCTGATCAGACGCTCCCTCTCCCATAACCGCAGCGTCTGCGGCGCAAGCCCTACCGCCTGCGAAACCTCTCCTATCGAGAATCCTACCGGCCCTCCGTTCGCCGCCAACCTGCCTCCCATGACGCTCCTCTCTCCAATCGCCCGACAGTATACCTGCAAACTTGCCGTAACCGCATCAATCTCAGTAGCATTGCACGTTTACTGTAACCCTGTTATAAGGTAGACACGGACGCTATCTGAGTGAGGAGGAGAGCGGATGTCCAGGGTGGTGGGAGTCCCCAAGGAGATAAAGGATCAGGAAGGTCGCGTCTCGATGCAGCCTGACGGAGTGGCGGAACTCGTTCACCACGGACACGAGGTGGTCGTGCAGGCCGAAGCCGGGCGTGGGGCCGGGTTTGCTGATGAGGAGTACGAGCGGGCGGGGGCCAGGCTGGTCGAGGGGCCAGAGGAGGTCTTCGCCGCCGCCGACTTGATCGTGAAGGTCAAGGAGCCCGTTCCGGAGGAGTATGACCGCTATCGCGAGGGGCAGGAGCTCTTCACGTACCTGCACCTGGCGGCCGACAGAAGGCTCACCGAGTTTCTGATGGAGCGCAAGATAAACTCCATTGCCTACGAGACGGTGGAGCTCGAAGACGGCTCGCTGCCGCTGCTTACGCCGATGAGCGAGGTGGCGGGCAGGATGGCGACGCAGGCGGCGGCCCACTGCCTGGAGAGCCCCCAGGGCGGGGCGGGGCTACTCTTGGGTGGCGTACCGGGGACGCCGGCGGCGAAGGTCACGATCATCGGCGGCGGGGTGGTCGGAACTGAGGCGGCAAAGATAGCGGTGGGGATGAGGGCGATAGTGCGGGTTTTGGACATAAACCCCAAGCGGCTGGCTTACCTCTCGGACATCTTCGGCGGGCGGGTGGACCTGGTGATCCCGAACAGGGCCAGGACGGCTCAGTACGTGCGCGAGTCGGACGTGGTTATAGGGGCTGTGCTGGTGCACGGGGCGAAGGCGCCAAAGCTCGTGACGCGCGAGATGGTCAGGAGCATGCGGGACGGCTCCGTGATCGTGGACGTCGCCATAGACCAGGGCGGGTGCGTGGAGACGGCCAGGCCGACGACGCACTCGGAGCCCACCTACGTCGAGGAGGGCGTCGTTCACTACTGCGTGGCCAACATCCCCGGGGCGGTGGCGAGGACCTCGACTCTGGCGCTCACGAGCGTCACGCTGCCGTATCTCGTTAAGATCGCCGACAAGGGTA
>JBFLXF010000324.1:0-3800 GCA_040757515.1 Actinomycetota bacterium | reverse complement strand
CGTGCGGAGCTAAAATTCCGGCGGTAAGGACTCCGTTCCATGCCCCGCTGCGGCGGGGCATTTCGCGGAGCGCAGGCAGAGGATAGAAGGAGGTTAGGAGACGTGAAGTTCAGGCCTCTAGGTGACCGGGCGCTGGTGAAGATCGTCGAGCGCGAAGAGAAGACGGCCTCCGGGATCGTGCTTCCCGACACCGCCAAGGAGAAGCCGCAGACCGCCGAGGTAGTGGCCGTTGGCGACGGCGAGGAGGTGAAGGTCAACGAGGGCGATGTCATCGTCTTCGCCAAGTACTCGGGGACCGAGATCAGCCTCGACGGCGAGGACTACATGATCCTCGACGCCGACGATATCCTGGGGGTTGTGGAGGACTAGGGACGGCGGACCCTAATCCGCGGGCGCCGGGCGGCGAGCCTCGTCCCCGGCGCCCCTCCGTTTTCGGCGGGACCGGAGGGAGGACGTCTGGGGCGTGCGTACGCTGCGTAGGGGAGACAGAGGCCGGGAGGTCGTGGACCTCCAGACCCGCCTGCAGGCTCTGGGCTACGATCTTGGACCCAGGGGGATAGACGGCGTCTTCCGGGAGGGTACTGAGCTGGCCGTAAGGGCGTTTCAGCAGTCGCTGGGGCTTCTGGCCGACGGGCTGGTCGGACCGATCACCTGGCGCGAGATCGTCGAGGCCGGGTACCGTCCCGGCGGGCGCCTGCTCTATGTCCGCCAGCCTCCGTTTAGGGGTGCGGACGTCATGGAACTGCAGAGGATGCTAAACGATCTCGGCTTCGATCCCGGCGCCGTCAACGGCCTCTTCGACGCTCGAACCGCACGCGCCGTACGCGACTTCCAGAAAAACGCCGGACTGCAGGACGACGGCGTGGTGGACGGCGCCGTCTTCAAGGTGCTGAGCACCTACGCCGGACAGACTCTCGGCACCCATCAGCTCCCGGACAAGAGCGGCGGCTACCTTCCGGAGAACCTCTTCTCCGGCACGATCGTCGTGGACGCCGCCCACGGCGGCCGGGACAGGGGGTATGCCGGAGATGCGGGACCGGACGAGGCGGACCTCAACCTCGCGGTCGCGCACGAGCTCGCCCAGATCCTGCCCGCCCGAGAGGTGCTTCTGACCCGCAGCGACGACGAGGAGGTCAGCTCAGCCGATAGGGCCTTCCTCGCCAACTCGGCGGGGGCGAGGATGGTGATCTCCATCCACCACGCTCACCACCGCACGCCCGCCGCCCGTGGGACAGCCAGTTACTACTTTGAGCGCCTGGGCTACCAGTCGCACCGGGGCCGCATGGCGGCGACCTACATACAGAAGGGCGTGTGCGAGGCGCTCCAGAGCCTGGACATCGGCGAGTTCGGGCGCTCCTACGACATCCTGCGCGAGACTAACATACCCGCTGTGCTCGTTGAGCCCTTGCATCTCACCAACCCGGAGGATCTCCGGATCGCCTCCGACCCCTACTACCCCGCCGCCGTCGCCGAGGCGATCACCGGCGCTCTGGAACTCTACGCAAGCCGTGACCAGGCGTTTATAGCGGTCTAGCCTCCGGCCGTAGGAGACAGGCCGGACGCGCGGCGGAGGTATGCTCTGTGAGCGTATCTCCTGCATGGAGGTCCCGGGTTTCGCCGCAGATGATGGCCGCGTAAGCGGCGTCACACCTCTCCGGAGAGCCGAGAGCTGAAAGCCCGCAGCTGACTGCTATAATAGCCCGGCAGTCGGGACGTAGCGCAGCCTGGTAGCGCGCCTCGTTCGGGACGAGGAGGTCGGAGGTTCAAATCCTCTCGTCCCGACTCCGCCGGGGATACCCTCCCCGGCTCTTCCTCTTATCCCGGAGCCGCATCCAGGCCGAACTGCTCTGCGGAGTTCAGCCGCTCGACCACGACCGTGGACCGCAGGTGGAGGTTGCCGTTGACGTAGCCGCCTCCCTGCAGCCGGATGTAGCGCGTATCGAACTCCGTAATGCGCTCGGTGCGCTTGTAGCCACCTCCGGCGTCCAGCTCCCCCTCGAACTCCACGTCCAGGTCGCCCTCCCCGGAGATATTGCCGGTCGGGACCGTGGCCTCGAAGGTTCGGGGACCGACGCTGAGCTCATAGCCTTCGATCCTGGCCTGCCCGTCTGCGGGACGGAGGCCTGCGACGACGTAGCGCATCCGAACCGGGGCGTCGCCCGCCTGCGGGAAGATAGCCGCCGTATCGCCAGTCCAGGTGTCGTCCTCGCGGAAGGTCCCCTCGGGGAGCGGGGGGAGGAGGGCCCGGATCACACCCTCCATAGAGACGAGCGGGATGGGAGCCTCCAGCAACTCTTCGTCACCGCTTACCCCGGCGACCACGCCCGGCGGGTCAAAGGAGACGGTGGCCTCCTTACCGGCGAGCGGCTCCAGCGCTAACCCGATGTCCTCTCCCTGCGCGTCGCTCACGTCGGCGGCGAGGTAGAGAACCTCTGTCTCCGCCTCGGACTCCGAGACGGGCCTCACGGCGAAGGTGCCGGTAAGCTCAGTTCTGCCTTCGAGGCCGGAGGCGGCTCCGGAGAGCCGGCTCTCGACGGTCACGCTTGCCCGGTAGACGGTGGGGGCGTCGAGCGCGTGGCCTCTGAGGTCGAGGGAGGGAGGCGGGCCGCCGCAGGAGAGAGGTAGCAGGGTGAGGAGCAGCCCGGCCAGGAGGGTTTTCCTCACAGGTCGGCCTCTTCAGCCTCCTCCAGCAACTCCTCCCAGTCGGCGTAGAGCCTCTCCAGCATGCCCTTCAGCTCGCGATGCTCAAGGACGACCTCGCGGGAGCGCCTGCCGTCGGCGTAGAGCTCGGCGCTCGCGAGCTCCTTCTCAAGGCGGTTCAGGCGGCGCTCGGTCGCGTCGATCTCACCTTCGACCGCCACGAGGCGGGCGGCGAGCACGTTCTGCTCGTTGCTCTGCCCCGGGCGGAGCCTGCGGCGCGGGCGGCGACGGCTACTCTTGCCGTCAGGCTCCTCCAGGCGCCTGTGGGAGCGGTAGTAGTCATAGCCGCCGGGGTAGGTGGTGAGCCTCTTCTCTTCCAGCTCCACGACGCGAGTCGCGAGCTTGCGCAGGAAGTAGCGGTCGTGGGAGATGAAGAACAGGGTGCCCCCGAAGTCCAGCAGGGCGTCTTCAAGGGCCTCTCGGGCGGGAATGTCCAGGTTGTTCGTCGGCTCGTCCAGCAGAAGCAGGTTAGCGCCGCTGGCCACGATCTCCGCAAGCGAGAGGCGGTTGCGTTCGCCGCCGGAGAGCGAGGAGACCTTCTTGAAGACGTCGTCGCCGGAGAAGAGGAACGCGCCGAGCAGGTCGCGGGCGTCCGCCGGGTCGAGACCCGTGGCGCTCACCGCCTCATCCAGCACCGTCTTCGCGTCGTCCAGGCGCTCCAGCTGCTGGTCCTGGTAGGCGGATACGACGTTGTGGCCGAGCCGCACGATGCCGCGCTGTGGGGAGAGCTCGCCGGTGAGGAGGCGCATGATGGTGCTCTTGCCCGTCCCATTGGGCCCGAGCAGCGCGACCCGCTCGCCCCGCTCTACGACGAGGTCGAGGTCCTCCAGCAGCGGTTCGTCCGCGTCCTCGTGGGCGTAGCGCACGTCCTCCATCTCGATGACGACGCGACCGGCGCGGGTCCTCTCGCCGCCGAGGTCGAGCCTGACGTTCTTCGAGCCGGTCTTGGGGGCCTCGATCTTCTCCATCCGGTCGAGGAGCTTCTGCTTGCTCTTGGCCTGGCTCGCCTTGCGCGCCTTGGCCCGGTTCCTCTCGATAAACCGCTCCAGCTGCTGCCGGCGCTCGGCGCTGGCCTTCGCCTTGCGGGCGAGCCGCTCGGC
>JBFLXF010000323.1:0-3802 GCA_040757515.1 Actinomycetota bacterium | reverse complement strand
CTACGTGCTCCTCGCGTCCAGCACCGTCGCCGCGCTCGCCGGGATGCTCTACGCCGGACGCCTGCAGTCCGGGCGCTACCAGTGGGGCGAAGGCGACGAGCTGTCCGTGATAGCGGCCGTGATCCTGGGCGGCACCAGCCTCTTCGGCGGCTACGGCACGGTGGTCGGGTCGGTGCTCGGCGCGCTCCTGGTCGGCCTCATAAACAACGGCCTGACCCTCATGGGGCTGGAGTTCAGCCAGCAGCAGATCGTGCGCGGCGCGATCATAATCCTCGCCGTCGCCCTCGCCCGCAAAGGCGTACGCTAGCGAGAACACGACAAAGGAGGCAAGGTGCCCCGACCAGTCACACTGTTCACCGGCCAGTGGGCGGATCTGCCGCTCGAAGAGCTCGCGCCGCTCGCCAAGGAGATGGGCTACGACGGCCTGGAGCTAGCCTGCTGGGGCGACCACTTCGAGGTGCAGAGGGCCCTCTCCGACGACGGCTACATCGCCGAGAAGCGCGAGCTCCTCTCGGATAACGGCCTCGAATGCTACGCCATCGGCAACCACCTCGTCGGGCAGGCGGTCTGCGACCCGATAGACGAGCGCCACAAAGCCACGCTGCCCGAGCACGTCTGGGGCGACGGAGATCCAGAAGGAGTGAGGCGACGCGCCGCCGAGGAGATGAAGGATACCGCGCGGGCCGCAGCGAGGTTCGGCGTAGACGTCGTCACGGGCTTCACCGGCTCCTCGGTGTGGCACAAGCTCTACTTCTTCCCGCCGACGAGCCAGGAGGAGATCGAGGCCGGTTTCGAGGACTTCGCCGAGCGGTGGAACCCCATCCTGGACGTCTTCGACGAGGAGGGGGTGAGGTTCGCCTTCGAGGTGCATCCGACGGAGATCTCCTACGACATCTACTCCACGGAGCGGGCGCTGGAGGCCATCGGCCGGAGGGAAGCGTTCGGCTTCAACTTCGACCCGAGCCACCTCTACTGGCAGTTCGTGGACCCGGTGAAGTTCATCTACCGCTTCGCCGACCGCATCTACCACGCCCACATGAAGGACGCCATCCGCACGCTCGACGGCGAGAGCGGCATCCTCTCTTCTCACCTCTCGTTTGGCGATCCGCGCCGCGGCTGGGACTTCCGCTCGGTGGGCCGGGGCGGCGTGGAGTTCGAGGAGGTCATCCGTGCCCTCAACCGCATCGGCTACGACGGCCCGCTCTCCGTCGAGTGGGAGGACTCGGGCATGGACCGGGTGCACGGCGCGAGGGAGTCTGCGGAGTTCGTGAGGCGGTTGGACTTCGAGCCTTCGGCCGCGGCTTTCGACGCCGCTTTTGGGGAGGAGCGATAGTGAAAATGCTCAAGATGGGGATGGTCGGCGGCGGCGCGGACGCCTTCATAGGGGCTGTGCACCGCAAGGCGGCGCTGATGGACGGGCAGATCGAGCTGGTCGCCGGAGCCCTCTCGTCCACGAGGGAGAAGTCTCTAGCCTCGGGTCGGGAACTGGGCCTCGCGGACGAGAGGATCTACGGCTCCTGGGAGGAGATGCTCGAAGGCGAGCTCTCGCTGCCCGAGGACGAACGCGTGGACTTCGTCAGCGTCGTGACGCCGAACCACATGCACTACCCGGTGGCCCGCGCCTTCGCGAAGGCGGGGTTCAACGTCGTGTGCGACAAGCCGATGGTGCTCGACTCCGGGCAGGCGCGAGAGCTGCGGGAGGTGGTGGAGAAGACCGGCGTCGTCTTCTGCGTCACCTACAACTACACCGGCTACCCGATGGTCAGGCAGGCGAGGCACATGGTGCGACGGGGCGACCTCGGCGAGATCCGCAAGGTCATTGTCGAGTACAGCCAGGGATGGCTGGCCAGCAAGGTCGAGGAGTCGGGTGACAAGCAGGCCGAGTGGCGCACCGATCCAGAGAGGTCCGGGATAGCCGGGGCCGTGGGAGACATCGGCTCTCACGCCGAGAACCTCATCTACACGGTCACCGGCCTGGAGGTCTCCGAGATCTGCGCGGACCTCACCACCTTCGTCCCCGGCAGGCGCCTCGACGACGACGGCAACCTCCTGATCCGCTTCGGGGGCGGCGCGAAGGGGGTCATGATCGCCTCTCAGGTCTCCACCGGCGAGGAGAACGCCCTGAGCCTGCGCGTCTACGGCTCGGAGGGCGGACTGGAGTGGGACCAGGAGCAACCGAACGAACTGCTCTTCAAGCCCCTCGGGGCCCCTTTGCGGGTCCTCAAGCGCGGCAACGACTACCTCTGCGAGGCGGCGAAGGGGGCGACCCGGCTGCCCCCCGGACACCCGGAGGCGTTCATCGAGGCGTTCGCCAACGTCTACCTGGGCGTCGCCGAGGAGATCCGGGCCCGCAACGGGGAGCCCGGTTCAGACGGTCCGGGGCGCGATTTCCCCACCGTCTACGACGGCGCGCGGGGCGTGCACTTCATCGAGAAGACGGTCGAGAGCGCCCGCAGCAACAGAAAGTGGACCGACGCCCGCTGGCCGTCCCGCAAGAGGGAGGGCGTGACCGGACCGTAGAGGGCTCTTCCTACGACGCGCCGTCGCCGGTGGCGCGGGCCTTGCGGTACTCGGAGACCATCAGCTCTGTGAGCTCCTCGACGGAGGTCTCGCCGGCGGCCTTGTCGTAGGAGATGCGCCCATGTTGCAACACGTTGACACGGTCGCAGACCTCCAGGACGTGAGCGTAGTTGTGGGCGATGAGGATTATGGAGACGTTCCCCTCGTCCTTGAGGCGCTGGACGAGGTCCAGGATCATGGCGCCCTCCTTGGCGCCCATCGCCGCCAGAGGCTCGTCCATCAGGAGGATCTTCGCGTCCGAATAGACGGCGCGGGCGACGGCGATGGCCTGCCGCTGGCCGCCGGAGAGCATCGCGACCTCGGTGTCTATGGAGGGGATGTTGACGCCGATGTCGTCCAGGTAGCGGCGGGTAAGCTCCTTCATCCTGCGGTTGTTCAGGAGGGGGAGGGGTCTGTGCAGGATCTCCTTGTTCAGGAACATGTTGTGGTAGACGCTCATGTAGTTGACCAGCGCCAGGTCCTGATAGACCGTCTGGATGCCGAGGCTCTGCGCTTGCGAGACGGACTTCAGCTCTACCTCTTCGCCTTCGATGAAGATCCTGCCCTCGTCCGGGCGGTGGAATCCGGTGATTGTCTTGATCAGGGTGGACTTCCCCGCCCCGTTGTCCCCGATGAGCCCCAGGACCTCGCCCCTGCCGAGGCGCATCGAGACGTCCTGGAGGGCCGTGACCTTCCCGAAGCGCTTGGCGATGTTCTCGACGCGCAGGACGTCCCGGCCATTCTCGCTCACGTGGCCCTCCGCCCGCCGCGCACCCTGGTGACGTAGACGTCCAGGATCATGCCCACTATGACGGCTATGCCGAAGATGATGTTGAACTCGTTCGCGCTCACGCCCTGCAGTGTGAAGCCGTTGCGGAGGATGGAGATCACCAGCGTCCCGAAGAACGCCCCGATGACCGTCCCGACGCCCCCTGCGAGCGGCGTGCCGCCGATCACAGCCGCTGCTATGCCGTAGAACATTATCTCCGCTCCTCCCGCAAGGGGGTCTATGGAGTCTATGCGCATCGCCTCCAAAATCCCCGCCAGCCCGCCGAGCGCGCTGCACATCATGAAGTTCCCGATCCTCACCCGGTCAACCCTGATCCCGGCCTCCTTCGCGCCGATGAAGTTGCCGCCCGTCGCGAAGGTGTGCATCCCCCAGCGGGTGTGGTTGAGAAGCAGGTACATGAGGACCACGATCGCGAGAGCCCAGAGTATGCCGGAGTAAGGATAGGCGCCCAGA
>JBFLXF010000322.1:0-3807 GCA_040757515.1 Actinomycetota bacterium | reverse complement strand
GAAGCCCGGCGGCTCCGACCGAAGGGAGGCAACCATGACCGAGACGCATACCAGAGAACAGCAGGTTCAGGAGGAGAACCTGCCAGCCCAGTACGTCAACTACGTCTTCTTTAAGCTCGACCCGCTCTGGCGGCGCCTGCCGGAGGAGGAGCGCAAGAGGGGCAAGCAGGAGTTCCTGGAGGCCGCAGAAGAGCACTCAGGAAGTTTGCTCCTACGCTCGTTCTCGCTGCTCGGCCTCAGAAGCGACGCAGACTTCATGCTCTGGAGGATCGGGCATGACCTCGACGCCTTCGAGCAACTCCAGACCGCGCTGATGAATACCGGCCTCGGCAGGTACCTGACCGTCGCCTACTCCTACTTCGGCCTGGCCCGGCGCTCGATCTACGTCGGCGAACACACCCCCGGCTTCGAGAACCGTCGCTACATTGTCCCCGGAGAGGGCGAGTACCTCTTCGTCTACCCCTTCGTCAAAACCCGCGCCTGGTACCGCCTCCCCCTCGAAGAGCGCCAGCGCATGATGAACGAGCACATGCAGATCGGTCGCAAGCACTACCCCATAAAGAACAATACCGCCTACTCCTTCGGCATAGATGACTTCGAGTTCATCCTCTCCTTCGAGGCCGAGTCTCCCGAGAAGTTCCAGAACCTCATGATGGAGCTGCGCGAATCGGAGGCCAGCTCCTACACCGAACTCGACACCCCGATCTTTACCTGTAAGAGAAGGGCTCTGCCGGAAATTTTGCACGCGCTCGGATAAGTAAACGTTTACTTTGTGCCTCCGGCGTAGCGAGCGTCCGGGCGCTCCGGTATAATTTTTCACAACGCACCAACCATGGCCGGGAGGCTTGAAGGGGAGCCTTCCGGCTACCTGTATGCACAGACATCTCCGAAGTCACCGTGTTCTCTGGACGCGGGAGGGTGACCCTGTATAATAATCCGACATGATTACTCGGATTAATGAGCGGGCGGGGGCACACGTAACCGAGCTTGTGGGGAATACCCCGTTGCTCGAATTGTCCAGCATCTCGGCCGAGGTTCCGGGCGTCCGCGTCTTCGGCAAGGCGGAATGGTACAACCCGGGCGGGTCGGTTAAGGACCGTCCGGCGCTGTGGATGATCCGGGACGGCGAGAGGAGCGGGGCTCTGACGCCCGAGAAGACCATTCTGGACGCCACGAGCGGGAATACGGGGATAGCCTACGCCTGGATCGGGGCGGCGCTCGGCTACAGGGTGAAGCTCTGCATGCCCAGGAACGCCAGCGAGGAGCGAAAGAAGATCCTCAGGGCCTACGGGGTAGAGATCGTGCTGACCGACCCCGGCGAGGGCTCGGACGGTGCCATCCGGGAGGCCAGGAGGCTCTATGCCGAGGACCCGGAGCGGTATTTCTACCCTGACCAGTACAGTAACCCGGCCAACCCCAGGGCGCACTACGAGAGCACGGCGCCCGAGATCTGGGAGCAGACCGGCGGGGAGATCACGCACTTCGTCGCGGGGCTCGGCACGAGCGGCACCTTCGTCGGCACGGCGACGCGCCTCAAGGAGTACAACCCGGAGATACGGGTCATCTCCTTCGAGCCGGACTCGCCCTTCCACGGGCTCGAGGGCATGAAGCACATGGAGAGCGCGATCGTGCCCGCCATCTACGACCCGACCGTAGCCGACGCGAACCTCGCGACCCCGACCGAGGACGCCTACGCGATGGTCAAGCGCGTCGCCCGCGAGGAGGGCGTTCTCATCGGCATCTCCGCCGGGGCGGCGGTGGCGACGGCGCTCAGGGTGGCGCGCGAGATAGAGTCGGGGACTATCGTCACGCTCCTGCCCGATGGCGCGGACAAGTATCTCTCCGAGAGCTTCTGGGAGGAGGATTAGGCTTGCCGCTCAAGATAGGGGCGGGAGATGTCGCGCACATCCACGAGCACGCAAGAGAGGCATACCCCGAGGAGTGCGCCGGAGCGCTCGTCGGCATGAACCTCGGCGGGATGAAGATCGTGGTGGACGTCTGGCGCGCGGAGAACACGCACGAGGAGGAGCGGTCGCGGCGATTCCTCATCGAGCCGCTGAAGATAAGAGAGTTCGAAGAGCGGGCCGCCGAGCGGGACATGGACGTGCTCGGCTTCTACCACTCCCACCCGGACCATCCGGCGAAGCCCTCCGAGTACGATAGGGAGCACGCCTGGCCCGGCTGGTCCTACGTAATCGCCAGCGTCAGCGGCGGCGACGTAAGGGAGATGCGTAGCTGGGTCCTCAAGGACGACCGCTCCGGCTACGACGAAGAAGAGATCGTAGGCTAGAAGAGAAGGAGATCTGAGATGCCGAAGGTGAAGATCCCCACGCCCCTGAGACAGTATGCCGGGGGCAACGCCGAGGTCGAGGTCGGCGGGGGTACGGCGGGCGCCGCCCTGGACAACCTCACGCAGGAGTACCCGGAGCTCAGGCAGCACCTCTACACCGGCGACGGCAAGCTGCGCTCGTTCGTCAACGTCTACAAGGGCGACGAGGACATCCGCTACCTCGACGGCACAGAGACCGAGGTCTCCGAAGGCGACGAGCTCTCCATCATCCCTTCCATCGCGGGCGGCGCCGGGCCGCGATGTAGGTAGGTTTTCAGAAGCGAGTTCCCTTTCTACGTTTTCGAGCAAGAGGTTTTCGAGATGCAGACACGACAGCCGCTGGTGCAGTCCCCCAACGGGGCGGTAGAGCTCTCCAACGAGGAGATCGCGCGCTACAGCCGGCACCTGATCATGCCGGAGGTCGCCCTCGACGGGCAGAAGAAGCTCAAGCAGGCGCGCGTCCTGACCATCGGGGCCGGGGGCCTCGGCGCCCCGCTCGCCATGTACCTCGCCGCCGCGGGCGTCGGGACGATAGGCGTCGTGGACTTCGACGTGGTGGACGAGTCCAACCTGCAGCGCCAGATCATCCACGGCACCTCCGACGTTGGGCGGCCTAAACTGGAGAGCGCCCGCGACACGATAGAGGACATCAACCCCAACGTGAAAGTCGAGACCTTCGGGGAGGCGCTCACCTCCGAGAACGCCCTGGAGATCTTCCGCAACTTCGACGTGATCGTGGACGGGACCGACAACTTCCCGACCCGCTACCTCGTCAACGACGCCTGCGTGCTCACGGGCAAGCCCAACGTCTACGGCTCCATCTTCCGCTTCGAGGGGCAGGCGAGCGTCTTCTGGGCGGAGGAAGGCCCGTGCTACCGCTGCCTCTACCCCGAGCCGCCGCCCCCGGGGCTCGTCCCGAGCTGCGCCGAGGGCGGGGTGCTCGGGATCCTTCCCGGCGCTATCGGGGTCATCCAGGCGACCGAGACCGTCAAGCTCATCCTCGGCATCGGCGAGCCGCTCATCGGCAGGCTCCTGCTCTACGATGCCCTCTCGATGCGCTTCCGGGAGATGAAGCTCCGCAAGGACCCGAACTGCCCCATCTGCGGCGAGAACCCGACGGTCACGGAGCTGATCGATTACCAGGAGTTCTGTGGCATCCCGCAGGCGAACGCCGCCGCGCAGGAGAACGAGGTGCCCGAGATCACGGTCCGGGAGCTCAAGGAGAAGCTGAATCGGGGCGAGGACGTCTTCGTGCTCGACGTGCGCGAGCCGCACGAGTACGAGGTGGCGAACATCGGGGCGCCCCTGATCCCCCTGAACGAGCTGCCCGAGCGGATGCACGAGCTCAACCAGAACGACGAGATCGCCATCCACTGCAAGACCGGCGGCAGGAGCGCAAAGGCCGTCAAGCTCCTGCAGGACGCGGGCTTCCAGAACGTCTACAACGTCAAGGGCGGCATCACCGCCTGGAGCGAGGA
>JBFLXF010000321.1:0-3807 GCA_040757515.1 Actinomycetota bacterium | reverse complement strand
GTCGCGGATGCGAGAGAACTCCGCGCCACGGCCGTACCTCTCCATGCCCTTCGCGTCGGTAAAGGCGACGATGCCCCGGGAGAGGTCCTCAGCCTCCGAGACGCGTGCGCGACGCCCGTTCCAGAGGCAGCCCATGCCGGTGGCGGCGGAGAGCATCTCGTCGAGTGCGGGGAAGTATGCGACGCCGACCTCGGGGCGATCCTCGATCTCCAGCGCGAGCAGGACCGCGTACAGCGGCACCCCGCGGGCGAAGGCCTTGGTGCCGTCTATTGGGTCTATGGTCCAGCGATGCGAGGCGCCGGTCTGCCGATCCTCGTGCTCCTCGCCGGTGATGTCGTGCTTCGGGTAGCGGGCGGCGATCCTCGCCCGGATGAAGGACTCCGCCTCCCGGTCCGCTGCCGTCACCTCCGTGCCGTCTTCTTTATACTCCGGCCTGATGCCGGTCTGGAAGTGAGAGAGGGTCAGCCGTCCGGCCTCGAAGGCGGTCTCCACCGCGAAATCCAGGTACTCTCTCAGCCTGCTCTCCTCCGGTTGCCGGTGCATCGGCCTCCTTCTCCGGTATGGTTGCGCGTCAGTCTAGCCGGTGTTCAGCATCCCCGAGGCGATGCCGGAGATCGTGAGCAGGAGCGTCTTCAGGACGCTATCGCGTTCCGGGGAGTCTTCCGGCGTCGAGCGCAGGCGACGCAACAGGCTGACCTGGATGTAGGAGAGCGGATCCACGTAAGGATTTCGCAGCCGGATCGAGCGCTGCAGGACCGGGCTGTCGTCGAGAAGGCTCTCGTGTCCGGTGATCTCGAGTACCGATCTGGCGCAGGTGTCGTGTTCTTCGGAGATGCGCGCCCACAGGCGATCACGGGTCTTTGGATCCCCGACGAGGGGGGCGTAAGATCCGGCGATGCGCATGTCGCTTTTGGCTAGCGTCATCTCCATGAAGCTGATGAGTGTGCGGAAGAACGGCCACTCGCGGTACATCTCCTGCAGCTCCTGCAGGCCGCCGGGATTCTTAATGTGGCCGCCGAGCGCGGTTCCGGCGCCGTACCATGAGGGAAGGAGCAGGCGGTTCTGGGTCCAGGCGAAGATCCAGGGGATGGCGCGCAGGCTCTCGACATCGGGTGTCTGGACGCGACGGGCTGGCCGGCTGCCCATGTTGAGCAGTGAGAGCTCTCTTATGGGCGAAGCTGCGGCGAAAAAGTCGAGAAAGCCACCGTCTTCATAGACCAGAGAGCGGTAGGTCCGGCGGGCCGTCTCGGAGAGCTTCTCCATCGTCGCGACCCAGCGCGGGTGGGGTTCGCGGGAGTCTGTATCCGCGCTCTTCTCCAGGACGGCGGCGAGAACCGTGTTCAGGTTGCGTCGGGCCAGGCCGCGCATGCTGTACTTGAAAGAGATCACCTCCCCCTGCTCCGTAATCCTGATGGCTCCGCCGAGCGTGCCCGAAGGCTGAGCCATGATCGCCTCGTAAGTCGGGCCGCCGCCGCGCCCGGCGCTCCCGCCCCGCCCGTGAAAGAGGCGCAGCCGGATACCGTATTCGCGCGCTACATTGGTGAGGAGGTTCTGTGCCTGGTAGAGCGTCCAGTTGCTCGTGACGTAGCCGGAATCCTTGCCGGAGTCGCTGTAGCCGAGCATGATCTCCTGCAGGTTACCGCCTAGTGATGAGCGGTAGAGGGGATCATCGAGCAGCCGGCGCAGAACTTCAGGCGCATGCTTTAAGTCCTCTATCGTCTCGAAGAGTGGGGTGACGCGCAGTCTGCTGGCAGCGCAGCGACCGTCCTTGCCGACCTCGAGCAGCCCCGCCCGGCGGGCGAGGAGCTGCACCGAGAGGACGTCGCTCGCCTGACGTGCCATGCTCAGGATAAACGTCTCGACGGGCGGCTCGGAGAACTCCTCCGCAGCGCGCCGGATGCGGTCGAACGTCTCCAGAACCTCCCGGGATGTCTCTGAGATGTCCGCCGGAGCGGGAAGCTCCAACTTCGGGCGCGAGATCAGATCGCGCAGCAGCCTGGCGCGGGCTTCTTCGCTCATCGCCAAGAGGTCTTGCCCGGTCGCGGCGGTGACCAGCTCGGCGGCAGTCTTTGAGACCCGCGTGCTCTCCTGGCGCACATCGAGCTTCGCGAGGTGGAAGCCGAAGACGTCTACCTGCCGGATCAGATCTCGTAACCGGCCGTTGGCCACCCTTTCGCTGCCGTTCTCCAACAGGCTGCAGCGTATGGTGAGCAGATCTTCTCTGAATTCCGCCACGCCCGGATACGCTCGAGAAGAGCCGGGATCGTCGAGCGTGTAGCGTAAGCGTTCGGTCATGAGCAGAAGCTTGCGGCGGTAGATCTCGTTCGGATCCTCTCCCTTGTAGCGTTCAGCCGCCTCCGGCAGAAGTTCCTCGTCGTGCGCCACAGACTCGCACAGCTCTTCTGAGACTCCGACGAACCGGCAGGACTGACTCAAGTGGTCCGCCAGGGACGCTGCCGAGACGATGTGCCGGCTCAGGATGAGGCGCCGGTGCAGCTCCAGCGCCGTGGTAAGGGTCTCGGGTTTGACGAAGGGATTGCCGTCCTGGTCGCCTCCGACCCACGAACCAAATCCCAGCACGCGTCCGAGTTCTATGTTTGCTTCGGGATAGTTGCGCTCTAGTTCGTCCTCGAACTCGCGGTAGACATCGAGCGTCGCCGAGATGAGCGGGGTCTCGAAGAAGAGAAGGGTGCGCTGAATCTCCTGGCTCACCTCGGGACGGCGGATCCGTAGCTCGTCCGTCTGCCAGAGAACGGTGATCTCTTCTATGAGGCGTTCCTCGAGCCTGCGCCGCTCTCTCCAGGTGAGCAGGGGGGACTCCAGCGCCTCAATCGCCTCGGCGATCCGCACGTGCTTGCGACGGATGCTCCTCCTGAGCGCTTCGGTGGGATGAGCCGTGAGAACCAGCTCGACACTCATCTCGCAGAGCAAGTCCCTGAGTGCTTCGACAGACAACCCCTTGTCCTTGAGCCGGGAGAGCGCGCTTCCGAGCGAGGCCCGTTGGGGCGGATTGGCTGGAGATGACTCATATTGCCTGCGACGACGGATCCTATGATACCTCTCCGCGATATTGACGAGCTGGAAGTACACCGAGAACGCACGCACGATCTTCTCCAGATCGTCGGGCTCAAGGGCTTCGATGTGGCGCTTGAGCCGCTCGTCCAGCTGCGGGTCGTAAGCAAAGCGCAGCCGCCTGCACAGGAGCCGGATCTCCTCCTCGGCCTCAAAGAGCTCGCGGCCTTCCTGCTCGATTATGACCTGCCCAAGAACTCTCCCGAGCAGATTGATGTCTCTCCTGAGGGGCTCGTCCTTGGCTTCAAAGCCAACGCCCGGCGGGAGGTCCGCATAACCCGATTCGGGAACTCGCCTGCTTTCCTCGCGGATATCCACGGCCGGTAGAGTAACATTACCCCTACCTGCATTACGACCGGCGGAAGCAATAGGGGAGGACTCGCAGCTTGAGGATCTCGGATCACAGTATCGAAGAGGTCCGCCAGGCCACAGACATCGTCGAGGTCGCCTCGGAGTTCACGGCTCTTCGCCGCCAGGGCTCTCGCTTTACCGGTCTCTGTCCCTACCCCGATCACCAGGAGAAGACTCCATCCTTTAGCGTCTCCCCGGATCGAGGTTTCTACTACTGCTTCGGATGTAGCCGCGGGGGCGACGCTATAAAGCTCGTTATGGATCTCAGAAGTCTGCCCTTCACCGAAGCAGTCGCCTACCTGGCCGAGCGCTCCAATGTCGAGCTTCAGTATGAAGGCACCGACTCAGAGGCCGCTCGAGAGCGTATCCAGCGTCGCCGTGAGA
>JBFLXF010000320.1:0-3808 GCA_040757515.1 Actinomycetota bacterium | reverse complement strand
GTTCTCACCGGCGCCGAGCTCAGGCGCCGTCACCCCGGCTACAACCTGCCCGCCGATCACCTCGCGCTTCTGCAGCCCGAGGGAGGGTTCCTCACGCCGGAGCGCTGCATCGTCTCCTATGTGATGGCCGCGCAGGCCCTGGGCGCTGAGGTCCACGGTCACGAGCGGGTACTCGAGTGGGAGCCGCTGGAGAACGGCGTGCGGGTGCGCACCGATCGCGACGTCTACGAGGCCGAGAAGCTCGTCGTGACCGCCGGGGCCTGGACCGCCGGGCTCGTGGACGTCCTCGATGGCCTGGCCGTCCCGGAGCGGCAGGTGCTGGCCTGGCTGCAGCCGACCCGTCCCGAGCACTTCCGCCCGGAAGTCTTCCCGGTCTTCAACCTGCTCGTGGACGAGGGGCGCTTCTACGGCTTCCCGGTCTACGGGGTGCCGGGCTTCAAGTTCGGCAAGTACCACCATCTGCAGGAGACCGTAGACCCCGACACGCTGGACCGGGAGGTCCATCCCCGCGACGAGCGGCTCCTGCGCGAGTTCGCCGAGCGGTACTTCCCGGGCGGCTGCGGGCCGACGATGGATCTGCAGACCTGCATGTTCACCAACACCCCGGACAACCACTTCATTATAGACCGGCATCCGGAGTGCGAGCAGGTCGTAATAGCCTCGCCATGCTCGGGGCACGGGTTCAAGTTTGCGAGCGTGATAGGCGAGATCGTGGCCGATCTCGTAGAGATAGGGCTTACGCGTCACGACATAAGCCTCTTCCGCCTCGACCGGCTGCGGCCGTCCGTCCGGAGGACCGCGCCCGCCGGTGCGCGGGCGCTCGACGGCAGGGCGCGTTCGCTCCGCCCGGAGATCAGGCCGCCCTGGTAGGGTGTAAGTCTCCGGCGCGACAAAGACTGTAGAATGTGCGGCTGTGGAAGCCTTGAACCGCAGGAGCGTCTACGTACAGTCGGTGGACCGAGCCGTGAGCGTGATGGAGCTCCTCTCCCGGCGAGGGGCCTGTGGCGTCACGGAGATCGCAAACGAGCTGGGCATCCACAAGTCCACGGCCTACCGCCTGCTCACGACGCTCAGGGACCGGGGGCTGGTCGATCAGGAACCGGCGACGGAGAAGTACCGGCTCGGCTTCGGGCTGGTGCTGCTGGCGAGCACCGTCACGGCGGACCTGGACGTGCTTCGGTGTGCCCGTCCGGTCTGCGAGCGTCTGAGCGAGAGGACACAGGAGACGGTTACGGTCGCAGTGCTAGAGGGGGACGATGCGGTGGTGATCCACCAGACCATCTCGCGCTCCTCGGCCCTTAGCGTGGACTGGACGGGCCGCCACACGCCGCTGCACGCTACCGCCGCGGGGAAGGTCTTCCTGTTCCACATGCCCGAGGACCAGCGCCGCCGCCTGCTGCGGCGCCCGCTGGAGCGTTACACCGAGAGGACCATCGTGGATCCGGCGACCCTCCTGGAGCACGTTGAGGTCGTCGGACGCGACGGCTACGCTTCGACGGTGGAGGAGCTGGAGGTCGGTCTGAACGCGGTGGGGGCTCCAATCCGGGCCTCTGACGGCGCCGTGGCCGGCGCGGTGAGCGTCTCCGGCCCGGCCTTCAGGCTGCCGGTCGAGGAGATCCCCAGGGTCGGCGATCTCGTCAAGGGAGCCGCCGCCGAGATCTCGCGCTGCCTCGGTTTCGCAGGCGCTTAACTCAGGCTTACGATCACCGTCTTGGTCTCCGTGAAGGTCTCCATCGGGTAGCGCCCCCCTACGCGTCCCACGCCGGATTCCGAGCCTGCGCGACCGCCGAAGGGCAGATGGCTCTCCCAGTGGTTCGTGGAGGCGTTGATGTTGACCCAGCCGGTTCTTACCGCCTCAGCGAAGCGCAATCCTCGCGCCAGATCCCGCGTCCACACCGCCGAGAGCAGGCCGTATGGGGAGGAGTCGACTATCCTCAGCGCCTCCGATTCGTCCCGGATGGCGGTTACCGGAACTACCGGCCCGAAAGTCTCCTCGCGTGCTACGCGCATCTCCTCCGTTACCCCGGCGAGCACCGTGGGCCGGTAGTAGAGGCGGGTGGGAAAGCCTTCCGCGCGCCCCCCGCCGGCGATAAGGGTGGCTCCTCTCTCCAGCGCGTCGGCGACGTGCTCATCCGTCTTGCGGGCCGTCTGGTCGTTGTTCAGCGGGCCCATCGTCGCCTCCGGGGAGAAAGGATCGCCGAGATGAACCTTGCGCTCCATCGCTGCTTCGAGTCTCTCCAGAAAGACGTCGTGGACCCTCTCGTGGACCAGGAAGCGCTCGCCGGCGGTGCAGCTCTGCCCGGCGCACAGAAAGGCCGCAGAGAGGCTCGCCTCCGCGGCGGCGTCGAGATCGGCGTCGTCGAGCACCACCATCGGTCCGTTGCCGCCCATCTCCAGGAGCAGCGCCTTACCGGCGGCTCGGAAGGCGACCTTCCGTCCGGTCTCGACCGAGCCTATGAACGCTACGGCCTGAGTGCCGCGGTTCGCAGCCACCTCGTCGCCGACGACGGGACCGGGGCCGGTAACCATGTTGAAGAGGCCCGGCGGCAGGCCGGCCTCGACGAGGCACCCGGCGAGCTTCACGGAGCAGACGGAGGTCGAGGTGGCCGGGGCCCAGACGACGGCGTTGCCCGAGGCGAGGGCGGGCGCGATAGCTTCGGCGGGCATCGTGTAGGGCCAGTTCCACGGCGAGATCACCCCTACCACGCCCCGCGGAACGCGGTAGAGAAAGACCCTCTTCTCCGCGTGCACGGAGGGTGGCATAGCGCCATCGAGGCGCGTGGCGTCGGCGGCGGCCATGCGGAAGTACTCGATCAGCTCGTCCACCTCGTCGTACGCCTCGGCGTACAGCGGCTTGCCCTGGTCGAGCGTGAGTACCCGCGCCAGCTCGTCGCGACGCTCGCGCAAAACCTCCACGATACGCTCCATCGCCGCCGCGCGCTCAAACGCCGAGCGGGCGGCCCACGCCTTCTGGGCCTCTGCGGCGGAGGCTATGGCGCGTCTTGCGTCCTCGCGGGTACCCTCGGGAACGGTGCCTATGATTTCTCCGGTCGCAGGACTCGTAACCTGCATGCGGGCGCCGGAGCCGCCCGTCCACTCGCCCGCGACGTACATCGGGTAGTCTCTCGTCTGAAGTTGCATCACTTCCCTTTCGAGAAGGCTTTGCGGTAGATCTCCTCGTAGTCCTCGACCGTGACCTCGCGCGGGTTGCCGATCGTCTGCGGATCTTCGAAGGCGATCCTGGCGAGCATGGGGATCTCGTCCTCCGAGAAGCCCAGCTCCTCCATCGTCGGTATCTTTACGTCACCGGTGAGGCGGTAGAGCTCTTCTATGCCGGCCATCGCGGCCTCCAGCGGTTCCATCCCGTGCACGTCGACCCCGAGAGCCTGCGCGATGCGGGCGTACCGCTCGGGTGCCGCAGGCGCGTTGAACTCGCAGACCGGACCGAGGACGCGGGCCGTGAGCGCCCCGTGGGGGCAGTCGTGGACGCCGCCCGCGGATTGGCTCATCGCGTGCGCCGCCCCGGCGCTCTCGGTGCCGTATGCCAGTCCTCCGAAGGTTGCTGCATAGGCCATGTTGGTGCGGGCCTCAAGGTCATCTCCGTGCCTGTAAGCGACGCGCAGCCACCTCGCGGCGAGCTCGATGGCGGCCAGCGCCACAGCGTCGTTGAAGGGTTGATGGTAGTCGCAGGTGTAGCACTCGACGCCGTGGGCGAGCGCGTCCATCCCGGTCGCGGCGGTGATGGAGGGCGGCAGACCGAGGGTGAGCTCCGGATCTATAACCGCGACATGCGCCCCGATGAGCGGCG
>JBFLXF010000319.1:0-3812 GCA_040757515.1 Actinomycetota bacterium | reverse complement strand
AGACACAGCTTTAGGCTACGGCGACGGGCACAGCGAGCGGCTCGTGGGGCGGGTCGTGCGCGGGCGCGAGGAGACCGTCTACGTGGCGACCAAGATCCCGCCGAAGAACATGACCTGGCCCGCGCCCCCGGGGCTGCACCCGGACGAAACCTTCCCCGCGGACCACGTCAGAGAGTGCACCGAGCGAAGCCTGAAGAACCTCGGGCTCGAGGCTATAGACGTGCAGCAGTTCCACGTCTGGAGCGACGAGTGGGTCGGGCAGGGCGACTGGCAGGAGGCGGTTGAGGACCTCAAGCGAGAGGGCAAGATCCGCTTCTTCGGCGTCTCCATAAACGACCACCAGCCCGAGAACGCCATAAGGCTCATCGAGACCGGCGTCGTGGACACGGTGCAGGTGATCTACAACATCTTCGACCAGAGCCCGGAGGACCGGCTCTTCCCCGCCTGCCAGGAGCACGACGTCGGGGTGATCGTGCGCGTCCCCTTCGACGAGGGCTCGCTGACCGGCAGGATCACGCCGGAGACTACCTTCGAGGAGGGCGACTTCCGCAACCGCTACTTCCGCGGCGACCGCAAGAGAGAGGTCCACGAGCGGGTGCGGGCCATGGCCTCCGACCTCGGCGTGGGCGTGGAGGAGATGGCCGGTGTGGCGCTGCGCTACGTCCTCTCCCACCCGGCGGTCTCCACCGTGATACCGGGGATGCGCTCGGTCAGGAACGTCGAGAGGAACGTGGCGGTCGCCGACGGCAAGGGGCTGCCCGAGGGGCAGGTGGAGAGGCTCAAGGCCCACCGCTGGGTCCGCAACTTCTACACCTGAGGTAAGCTAGAGAGCCTATGATCCCGATCCTCCGGCAGTAGAGCGTTGATGCTCCTTAAGCGGCGCCGCTTCGTGGTGGCGGCGTTCGTGTTGCTCGTGCTCTTCTGGGGCTCGGCGTTCACCGCTATCAAGGTAGGCCTCGCGCACGCGCCGCCGGTGCTCTTCGCCGGCCTGCGCGCCGGGCTCGGAGGGCTGGCGATGGCGCCCGCGGCGCTCTTCTGGGGAGGCAGTCCGAGGCTCGGACAAAACTGGAGCGTCTTCGCGCTGCTCGGGCTCTTCAACGTGGTGCTCTTCCTGGGGTTGCAAACCTTCGCGATCATGCTGCTCCCCTCCGGGACGGCGGCGGTCCTGATCTACCTCCAGCCCATACTGGTGGGGCTCCTGGCCTGGGCTCTGCTCGGCGAGCCGCTCTCGGCGGCGAAGCTCGCCGGGCTCTTTCTCGGCTTCGCCGGGATAGCGGCGGTCAGCTCCGGAAGCTTCTCGGGGGCGGTCTCGCCCGCCGGGGTGGCCTTCGCAGCCGGTTCGGCGCTCGCCTGGGCCCTTGGCACCGTCTACTTCAAGAGCGCACAGGAGCGTGCCCCGATTCTGTGGTCCATCTCCCTGCCGTTCCTCTTCGGGGGGCTCGTGCTGACGCTGCTCGGTCTCCTCCTGGAGTCGCCGGCGCAGATCGAGTGGAACTCCGAGTTCGTTCTCAGCCTGCTCTACACAGCGCTTGTGGGTACCGCTCTTGCCTGGATCCTCTGGCTCGGCCTTATCCGCGCCGGAGAGGCCAGCCGGGTGGCCGCCTACGTCTTCTTCGTCCCGCTCGCCGCCGTGCTGCTGGGCGCCATCCTCCTCGGCGAGAAGTTGAGTCCGTCGCTGCTCGCGGGCGCGGCTCTGGTCGTCTCCGGCATCTACCTCGTAAATCGCAGACGACAGGAAGGCAGCGGGCTCTAACGTATGTCCCCCCGACCGACGGGTATTATTCTGGGAAGCATCTCGAGAAGGAGAGCCGTGGAGACGAGACGGAGAGAAGAGATCAGGCCACCGGTGCCGCCGTTCACCAAGGAGACGGCGCGGCAGAAGGTGAAGACGGCCCAGGACGCCTGGAACACCCGCGATCCGGAGAGGGTCGCGCTCGCCTACACCGAGGACTCGAAGTGGCGTAACCGCGACGAGTTCTTCGAGGGCCGCGAGGCGATAAAGGACTTCCTGCGGCGCAAGTGGGAGCGCGAGCTCGACTACCGGCTCATGAAGGAGCTGTGGTGCTACACCGGCAACCGCATAAGCGTGCGCTTCGAGTACGAGAGCCGGGACAGGGACGGGCAGTGGTGGCGTTCTCACGGCAACGAGCACTGGGAGTTCGACGAGCGGGGCCTCATGCGCCGCCGCGACGCCTCCATAAACGACTACAGGATAGACGAGTCTGAGCGCAGGATCTTCTAGCACCAAGCAAGGAGGTACCCGGAAGATGGTGGATCACCTCGTATTCTTCGCCGTAAGGGAGGACGTCTCCCCGGAGGACGTGGAGGACCTTCTCGCCTCGATCCGAGGCCTCAAGGACGAGGTACCGAGCGTTGTGGACCTCTCGGCGGGCGAGGATTTCTCCGGACGCTCTGGAGACTACACTCACGGCATCTTCGCCCGCTTCGAGGACGCGGCCGGGCTGCAGGAATACATGGAACATCCCGCCCACCTGGCCGTCGTGGAGAAGCTCGAAGAGCGCACCACCGGCCGCATCGTCTGCGACTACGAGTTCTGAGGCCATGACGCCCGGCTACGGAGACATAACGCCCCGCGAGCTCAAGCGGCGGCTCGACGCCGGAGACCGCCCAGTCCTCCTCGACGTACGCGAGCCCTGGGAGTATGCGGCGGCCCGCATCGAGGGCTCCGAGCTGATCCCCATGAGCCGGCTCCTCGAGCGCTTCACCGAGCTCGATCCTGACGCCGAGACCGTTGTCATCTGCCACCACGGCTCCCGCAGCGCCCACGTCGCCCAAGCCCTCTCGACAGCCGGCTTCCGCAGGGTACTGAACCTCCGCGGCGGCCTCGACGCCTACTCCGACGTGGACCCTTCGGTGCCCCGCTACTGAGCCTCTACCGCCGCGCAGATCTCTCGACGCGGCGGTAGAGACCGGCGGCGAGGCCGCGCGGATCCGAAGAGCGTTCGGAGAGGCGCCTCGCCGCCTCCTCAGCGGTCGCATCGTCCGGCAGCTCGAAGGTCAGGACGACGGGCTCGTCGCCTTCGACGTCGAGTTCCTCCTCGATGACGCGGCGAACTTCAGCCGCGTCCCGGCCCGTACGTTCGGCTACCTCGCGGGCCATCGCCTGCAGATCGAGTTCCTGGCAGACGACTATGCCGCCCTCGAGCCTGCGTTCCCACCACCACCTCGCCTCCACGCCCGTGAAGTGCTCGCGCACGAGGGCGTCGGCGGGCCCGGCGAGAAGCTCCCCGATACGTGATGTCATGCCGTCTTTATACCAGGACGCGTCCCGCTGCTATAGAATGCGGGACGTAAGAGAAAGGTGGGAAGGGGCGGGATGCTGCTCGTCGGAGATTCCATGACAAGAGAGATAGTCACGGTCATGCCGGAGACCACCGCTGCGGATGCGCTCAGGGTATGCCGGGAGCGCGGCATCCGGCATCTGCCGGTGCTGGAAGACGGGCGGCTCGCGGGCATCGTCTCGGACAGAGACCTGCGCTCGGCGACGCCGGCTCTAGGCGACCCGGAGCGGGCGGCCGCGCTGGAGAGGATACGCGTCGGCGAGGTTATGAACCGCGACGTGGTTACGGCGCGTCCGGACGACCCAATTGAGCACGCCGCCCGCGAGATGTTCGAACGTAAGATCGGGTGCCTCCCCGTCGTCGAGAGCGACGAGCTGGTCGGCATCCTGACTGCCTCAGATGTGATGCGCGCGTTCGTGCGCCTCACCGGCGCGCACGAGCCGGGCAGCCGCGTCGAGGTCGTCCTGCCCGACAGGCCGGGCGAGCTCGCCGAGGTCGCCGGCATCGTAC
>JBFLXF010000318.1:0-3814 GCA_040757515.1 Actinomycetota bacterium | reverse complement strand
TCTCCTTGATCCTGGAGAAGGCGGGGCTCTCCATGATCTTGAGCCGGATAAAGAGACCGACCGCCACGAGAACGATGCTGACCAGGAACGGCACCCGCCAGCCCCACGCCAGAAACGCCTCGTCCGGCAGGCCCGCCACGAGCAGGAACATGAGGTTCGAGAGGATCAGGCCCGCCGGAACCCCCATCTGGGGCCAGGAACCGTAGAAGCCGCGCCTGCCCCTCGGGGCGTGCTCGACGGCCATAAGGACCGCCCCGCCCCACTCGCCGCCGATGCCGAGCCCCTGCACGAAACGCAGGAGGACGAGGATTATGGGGGCCGCGATCCCGATGGCCGCGTAGGTCGGCAAAAGCCCGATGATGAACGTGGCGATGCCCATCATCAAGAGCGTCGTCACCAGCATGGCCTTGCGCCCTATGCGGTCCCCGTAGTGCCCGAAGATCGCACCGCCCACCGGACGGGCGAAGAACCCCACGGCGAAGGTGCTGAAGGCCGCCAGCGTCCCCGCCGTCGGCGAGAACTCCGGGAAGAACAGCGTTCCGAAGACCGTCGCCGCCGCCGTCCCGTAGATGAAGAAGTCGTACCACTCGACGGTCGTCCCGATAAAGCTCGCCAGAGCGACGGTCTTGATCGAGGAGACCTCACCCCGACCCTCGCCGCCCAGCCTCTCTACACTCTCCACATCATCCTCCTCCCCCCTGGAAAGTCAGCCAGACGAATCCCCGTTTTCCTTCTCCCGTCAGCCCCCCTTCCCGGCCGCTGCCCCGCTGACGGCAGAGTACGCCCGCGCGGACTTAGAGTCAACTGTTACTTTCGGGGGCTCCTACCTGCCGAGCCTCCCCGCCAGCTCCACGAAGCGGTCGAGGGCCTCGGGGTTGGAGAGCGAGTCGCGGCTGGCGGCCTTCTCGGGCGGGGTGCCGGAGAGGATCTTCTTCACCGGCACCTCGAGCTTCTTGCCGTTGAGGGTGCGGGGTATCTCCTCCACCTCGATGACGTCGTCGGGGACGTGGCGCGGGGAGGCGTTTTCGCGGATGCTCCTCTTTATCCGGCTCTTCAGGTCCTCGTCGAGGATCGCGCCCTCCCTGAGGACGACGAAGAGGGGCATGTAGGCCGAGCCGTCCGGCCGGTGGACGTCCACGACGAGGCTGTCTGCTACCTCCTCGACCTTCTCGACGGCCGAGTAGATCTCGGCGGTACCCATCCTCACGCCGCCGCGGTTTATGGTGGAGTCGCTCCTGCCGTAGATCACGCACCCGCCGTGGGGCTTTATCTTGATCCAGTCCCCGTGCCGCCAGACGCCGGGGAAGACGTCGAAGTAGCTTTCTCTGAGCCTTTCCCCCTCCGGGTCGTTCCACAGGTAGATCGGCATGGAGGGCATCGGTTCGGTAATGACGAGCTCCCCGACCTGATCTGTGACGGGCCTCCCGTTCTCGTCGTAGGCCTCTACCTTCGCTCCGAGAGAGCGGGCCTGCAGCTCCCCGCAGCGCACCGGCAGGATCGGCACCCCTCCCACGAAGGCGGTGCACAGGTCGGTGCCGCCGCTTGTGGAGTAGAGCCAGAGGTCTCTCTTGACGTGCCCGTAGACCCACTCGAAGCCCTCCGGCGGAAGCGGGGAGCCGGTCGAGCCGATGGCCTTCAGCGCCGAGAGGTCGAAGTCCCGTCCCGGCTCTATCCCGGACTTCATGCAGCTCGTCAGGTAGCTGGCGCTCGTGCCGAAGTTGGTCATGCCCGTCTCCTCGGCGAAGCGCCAGAGGGCGTTCATGTCCGGGTGGCCGGGGTTGCCATCGTAGAGGATGGCGGTCGCTCCGGCGAGCAGGCCGCCGACCAGAAAGTTCCACATCATCCAGCCCGTCGTCGTGAACCAGAAGAAGCGGTCCCCGGGCGTAAGGTCCACGTGCAGGATCACCTTCTTCAAGTGCTCGAGCAGTATGCCGCCCTGGCTGTGCACGATCGCCTTCGGCAGTCCCGTCGTCCCCGAGGAGTAGAGCACCCATAACGGGTGGTCGAAGGGGACCTGCTCGAACTCGAGAGAAGCGCCCGAGCCTCGGGCCAGCACCTCGTCCCAGAGGACCGCGTCTCTGAGAGCGCCGGTCTCCGGCTCCGCGTTCAGGTAGGGCAGAACGACCGTTCTCTGGAGGCTCGGGATCTCCTCCTGCAGCCTCGCCACCACCCCCATCCGGTCGAAGTCCCTGCCGCCGTAGCGGTAGCCGTCCCCGGCGAGCATCACCTTCGGCTCTATCTGCCGGAAGCGGTCCACCACGCTCCCCACCCCGAAGTCCGGCGAGCATGAGGACCAGACGGCCCCTATGGAGGCGGTAGCGAGAAGCCCGACGACCGCCTCCGGCACGTTGGGCAGGTACGCCACGACCCTGTCCCCGCGCCCGACGCCCATCTCCCTCAGGCCCGCCGCGAGCGCCGCCGTATTCTCTTTAAGCTCCCGCCAGCTCATCCCCGAGAGCGGCCTCAGCTCGGAGGCGTGCAGGAGGGCGGGCTCCTCCTCGCGCGCCCGCAAGAAGATGTGCTCGGCGTAGCTCAGCTCCGCGCCGGGGAACCACTCGGCGCCGGGCATCTCGCGCCTGCCCAGAGCCCTCGCGTAGGGCTTCGACGCCTTTACGCCGCAGAACTCCCAGATAGAGGTCCAGAAGCCCTCCAGGTCGTCCACCGACCACTCCCAGAGACTGGCGTAATCCGGGAAGGAGAGGCCCTTCTCCTCGTCCAGCCAACGCATGTAGCGGGTCATGTTCGAACTCTGCTTGAACTCCCCGGACGGTTCCCAGAGCAGGGTTCCCTCGGCAGTCTCGGTCATACGCGATCACCCCTTCTCGCACGGTAGCATCTCAAGGATAGCGCCTCGGGGAGCCCTCTACCTCGCCGTCCAGCCGCCATCCATCGTGAGGGAGGCGCCGTTCACGAACGAGGCAGCTGGCGAGCAGAGAAAGAGCGCGACCTCTGCCACCTCCTCGGGCTCCACGAGCCGCTTTATGGCGGGTTCGGTGAGCATGATCTTCTCTATGACCTCTTCTTCCGGGATGCCGTGTGTTCTGGCCTGGTCGGAGATCTGGTTCTCCACCAGCGGGGTACGCACATAGGCCGGGCAGATGCAGTTGGAGGTGACGCCCTTCGGACCGCCCTCCAGCGCGATCACCTTAGAGAGCCCCTCCAGCCCGTGCTTGGCCGAGACGTAAGCCGACTTGTACGGAGAGGCCCTGAGGCCGTGCACGCTCGATATATTGATGATCCGCCCCCACCCCCGCTCGTACATTCCCGGCAGCGCCTTCTGCGCGAGCCTGAAGGGCGCCTCGAGCATCAGGCGCACTATCAGGGAGAACCGCTCCGGCGGAAACTCCTCGACGGGCGCCACGTGCTGCAGGCCCGCGTTGTTGACGAGGATGTCGGTCTCGACCTCCAGCACGTCGAGCGCTTCGGGGTCCGAGAGGTCCACCTCCACCGCCCGGCCGCCCAAGCCCTCGGCGACCTCTCTGGCGGCCTCTCCGTTGAGGTCCACGACGGCGACCTCCGCGCCCGCCGCCGCGAGCCGCCCGGCGACGGCCCTGCCGATCCCGCTCGCCGCCCCGGTAACGAACGCGCGCCTTCCTTTAAGGTTCACCTCGACCGCCCGCTGCGTCATGGAAGCCTCGCTCACGCTCTCCTCCTTCTCGTAGCGGGCGTCCCGCCGCGCTCGGGCGGCGGGACGCCCTGACCTGCGGCGACTCTGCCGCCTACCGGACCCTCGGCTGCGGCGAGCCGTCCGAACCCGTGGAGCCGGCGCTCTCAGCGATAAGCTGCTGCTCGGCCTGGTCGTCGGCGGCTATGT
>JBFLXF010000317.1:0-3828 GCA_040757515.1 Actinomycetota bacterium | reverse complement strand
CATCGCAAGAAACGACTCTCCGCGCATCGTGGCCGGCGCCGGGATGCCCGCTATCTCGAGCACCGTAGGCGCTATGTCCGGCGCGCTGGTGAGCGCGCGCCGTCTCCCCGGCGCGAGCCCCGGGCCTCTCACGATGAGGGGTACGTCCGTGATCTCGCGGTAGAGCGGCGACCACCCCACCGTCAGAAGCCACGACTCGGGCAGCCACTCGGGCACGACAGAGCCCTCCGCGAGCTCTGCATGAGCGTCGTGCACCCACTCAGCCTTGCCGAAATACCCGTGCTCGCCAAAGTAGAAGCCGTGGTCCGAGAGGAAGAAGACCCAGGTGCTCTCGCTCAACCCCAGCACATCCAGCTTCTCCAGCAGCCGCCCGACCCAGAGGTCCACCATCGTAACCTCCCCGCAGTAGGCGGAATGGGCCACCCTTAGATCCTCTTCGGCGAGACCTTTCTCCCGCCACCTGCCGTAGCAGGGGTAGATCTGCCGCCCGTCGTAGCCGGGCTCATAGAGAGCGGTGTAGTACTCTGGAGCATCCCAGGGCTCGTGAGGGTCCCAGGTGTCGATGTAGAGGAAGAAGGGCTCGCGGTAGTGCCGCTCGAGCCACCGCTCGGCCTCTGTCACCGTGCGCGCCACCATCCGGTCTGACTCGTACCGCCAGGTGGCCCGGGCGTCGGCGCGCTCGTGAGGGCGGGTGTCGTCACCCTGTCCACGTACCCACACGAAGTCGTCGAAGCCCCTGTCGTAGCCGAAACCGTTTCTGACGAAGAAGGGAGTGTCCACAATGCCCATCGTGAGATATCCCGCCTCCGAGAGCAGACCCGGCAGGGTCGGAAGGTGCCTCGGCAGCGGTTCCCAGCCCATAAACGCGTAAGAGAACGTGCCGGTCAGTATGTCCGCGCGGGCAGGCATCGTGGGGAACGAGGATACGAGGTGCCCCTCCACCACCACCGCCTGGCGCGCGAACGCGTCCAGGCGCGGGGTGCGGATGGAGCGGTTGCCGTATGCCCCGAGATGGTCCCGGCGCAGCGTGTCCGAGACTATTATCAGGAAGTTCGGACGGGTCGCCATGCCTCTGTCCTCCTGCATGCCGACGTGTGCCTGTGCTTCGTCTGTCAGCGCAGGGGTAGGGGCGGCGCGCGGCGCCCCGCAAGATACTGGGCGCCCTCGAGCCTGCCCCTGCTGATGAGCGCTCCATGCGCCCACCAGCGGAGATGGTCCCGCAACTCCAGAATGAAACGCTTGAGCGCGCACCACGTTCGCGCCGGCGGACGTACAACCCGCCTTAGCCGCCGGTAGACCGCCCCGATATGCCTCCCGCTCGGCAGGGGATGCTCCGCACGCCACCCCCCGGACACAATATCGGTTTTGTTGCGTATGGAGAAGCAGTATCTCATGAGAGAACAAATATCATATGTATCTTCGAGATGCAATGTGCGGCTGCGGGTCCCGGATGAGCTCTGGTCCGGGCTCAGGGAGAGGTGCCTCAGCGCGGGGTGATTAAGCCCGGTATACTTTCACCGTATGCGCTAGACGCTGGAGGAACCGTATGCGCTTCGGGGTAAGTGGTGTGCCATCTCTTCCAGGGAGATGCTTGTGTCATTAACACCTGTTGTGTATTATAATACAAGCTTTGCCATTCGCGTGCTGGAATGGGGAAGGGCCAGGGTATCAGGGGCTGTCGGTTTGGTCTGCGCACCTGTGCCGGCGACAGGGACGTGAGCGATATTCGGTCTGACGTGGTCGAGGAGGCTCTGCGCGTAGCCGGGGAGGCGGGGCGCGTGGGTGTGCCTCTGCGCCTGCTCGGTGGTGTGGCGGTGAGGCTGCGGGCGGAGGGAGACTTTGATCCGGTATTCGAGAGGGAATATGCGGATCTGGACTGGGTAGCGGCGAAGGGTTCCTCTGCGCAGGTGCAGCGGTTCTTCGAGGGGCTTGGGTATGTGCCGCACGTACGGTTCAATACCATCAACGGCAGGGAACGTTTGCTCTTCTTCGATGAGGAGAACGGGCGGCAGGTGGACGTCTTTGTCGGGGCGTTCAGGATGTGCCATGAGGTGCCGTTCGGCGAGCGGCTCATGCTGGAGCCCGTGACCATACCGTTGGCTGAGCTGCTGCTGACAAAACTTCAGATCGTGCAGCTCAACGAGAAAGATGTCCGGGATGCGCTGGCCATCTTCTACTACCACCCCGTTGGGGAGGGCGATGGTTCGATGATAAACGCCAAACGCGTCGCCGTTCTTTGCGCCTCTGACTGGGGGCTCTGGCGTACCTTCGGCGCCAACCTCGACGCCTTAGGCGGACACATGGACCGCTACGACCTTTCGGAAGGGGACAGGCAGAGGATCGCCCATCGCATAAGAGAGCTTCGGGAGCGCATAGACGACGAGCCTAAGACCTTCGGCTGGAGGATGCGCGCCAGGATCGGAGACCGCAAGCGCTGGTATGAACTTCCCGAGGAGGTCGCCGGAGGGCCATGAGGTTCTTTTCCAGGAGACCGAGCACGCGCCTCTTTTTCGCCACGGACATCCACGGCTCAGAGACCTGCTGGAAGAAGTTCCTCAACGCCGGCAGGCACTACGAGGCTGACGTTCTCGTCCTCGGGGGTGACATGACCGGCAAGGCGCTCGTCCCGATAGTCGAGCGGGGTGGCGGGCGCTGGCGGGCGACGCTGCTGGAGAACCGGCACGAGCTGGAGGGTGAGGACGAGGTAAAAGAGTTCGAGGAGTCCGTCAGGAGACGCGGCTACTACCCCTTCCGCGCAACGCCCGACGAGATGGAGGAGCTTGGCCGGGACGAGGCGGCGCGCGACAGGCTGTTTCACGAGCTGATGCTCGGCAGGATCGAGGAGTGGATGCGGATGGCCGACGAGCGGCTCGACGCGGGAGTTGAGTGCTTCGTCAGTCCCGGCAACGACGACCAGTTCGAGGTTGACGAGATCATCGCGAGCGCGGAGCGCGTGAAGCTTGCGGAGGGACGGGTGGTCGAGTTTGGGGACGGCTTCCAGATGGTCTCCACCGGCTGGTCCAACCGCACGCCCTGGGATACCTACCGCGAGGAGGACGAGGAAGACCTCAAGGGGCGGCTTGAGAAGATGACCGCCGAGGTCACCGCGCCGCCCGAGAAGACCGTCTACAACTTCCACTGCCCTCCCTACGGGACGGGCCTGGATGACGCTCCGGAGCTCACCGAGGACCTGCGGCCCAAGCACGGCGGACGCTCCACGGTGCCGGTGGGCTCCACGGCGGTCAGAGAGGTCATAGAAGAGGGTCAGCCCGCGCTCTCTCTGCACGGTCACATCCACGAGGCGCGGGGCAACACCCGCATCGGGAGGACGCTCGTGATCAACCCCGGAAGCTCCTACGAGCAGGGCCAGCTCCTCGGCGCCGTCGTGGACCTCGACGGCGGGAAGAAGGTCAAGCGGTTCGTCCTGACCAGCGGATAAGGAGACGAGAGAGATGGCTACCGACACCAGGACCGGCGCGGGCGACCTCTTTCAGCGCAGGGCCACCGGGCTCTTGCGAGGATGGTCCGTCTGGGACGGTTTCATCTACGCGGCGTTCTCTATAAACCTGATCACGCTGGGGTTATTCATCTTCTCCTACGCCCCCTTCATCCCGGATGGATCGCTCATCTGGGCGATAATCCTCTCCGGGCTCTATTTGGTCTTCCAGGCGGTCACGTACGCCTCCCTGATCGCGGTGATGCCGCGCGCGGGCGGCGACTACGTGTGGCAGAGTCGCATCCTGGGCGGCGGGATAGGCTTCGTGCTCGCCGTGACGGGCTGGTGGTTCATCCTGTGGCACTGGGTCCCGATCTACGCGAACATCTTGA
>JBFLXF010000316.1:0-3842 GCA_040757515.1 Actinomycetota bacterium | reverse complement strand
CGGGCTCATAGAGGTCGTCCTGGTGGCATGGGTGGTGCGCCAGCTCAGAACCCTGCAGCGCTACATCAACGATAGTTCGTATGTCAGGATCGGTAGCTGGTGGATCATCTCGCTCACGCTTATCACGCCGGTGCTCCTGATCGGGATTACGGCATTCAATATCTACACCGAGCTCACCACTCCCTACGAGGGTTACCCCGCAAGCGGTCTCATCCTCCTGGGAGGTGGCGTGGCCGCCGCCGTCATAGTAGTGGGCTTCATCTTCCAGAGCATCAGGGGAACCGAGAGAAGGGAGGTGGCCTGATGAGCGCGGGAGCCTGGATCATGCTTCTCTTCGGCATGGTCTTTCTGTGGGGAGGCCTGATCTACTTCACGGTTCACTACCTGAGGGCGGCTCGCAATAACCGTAGAAGTGCCTCCTAGTCCTCTGTCACCGCTTGTCCGATTAGAAACGGGGCCGTCCAGGGGCGGTAAAGAGACGCTCAACCTCATCCAGATGGGCCCCGGCTCGTTATCTGCCCCCCGCAGCAGGAACAGAAGCCGCCTTCTCGCCAGTGAAGTTCACAAGAGAGGGACTCGCCAGAGAGACCTGAGAGGCTGCCAGGTCTTGTAAACGATTACAGAAATCTCTACAATCTCTCTGGAGAGAGGGGTTTTGGCGTGGCTACGATAAAGGACGTTGCGAGGGAGGCCGGGGTCTCGGTGGCGACGGTCTCGCGAGCCTTGAGCGGGGCTCAGGGCGTGAGTGAGGAGGCCCGTGAGCGGGTGGTGGCGGCCTCGCGGAGGGTTGGCTACCGGCCGAACGCGGTTGCGAGGTCGTTGAGGATGGAGGCGACGAAGACGCTGGGGCTCGTGATTCCCAACGTCATGAACCCTTTCTTCACGGCGGTGGCGCGGGCGGTGGAGGACGCGGCGCAGGAGGCGGGCTACAGCCTCGTGCTCGGCAACACTGACGAGGACCCGGAGAAGGAGGCGCGCTACCTGGACGTGCTGCTGGAGAAGCGGGTTGACGGCATCTTGATGAGTCCTGCGCGCGCCGAGTCGGCGCATCTGGAGGAGGTTGCTCGCTCGGGTGTGCCGGTGGTTTTTCTCGACCGTTACGTCGAGGCGGTGGATGCGCCGGTCGTGCGGGCTGACGGGCGCCGGGCGGTGGGTGAGCTGGTAGGGTGCCTGGCCGAGCTGGGACATGAGCGGCTTGCCGTTATCTCCGGTCCCACGGAGACCGTCTCCGGGCGCGAGAGGCTGGAGGCTTTTCTGGAAGGCGCGAAGGCGCGGGGCCTGCCGGTCGCGGATCGTTACGTTAAGGTCGGGGACTTCCGCCGGGAGAGCGGGGAGCTGGCGATGCGGGAGCTGCTCGCCCTCGAGGACCCGCCGACCGCCGTCTTCGCCGCGAACAACCTGATGGCTCTCGGCGCATTGAGGGCGCTGGACGCGGTCGGAGCCCGGTTGCCCGAGGACGTCTCCTTCGCCAGCTTCGACGACGTGAGCTGGTTCGAGCTGATGAAGCCGCCGGTGACCGCCATAGCGCAGCCCATAGCCAAGCTGGGTGCGGCGGCGGCCAGAATTCTCACTGAGGTGGTTGAGGACGGGACAAGACCAGAGTCCGTCGTTCTGGAGGCAGAGCTGGTGCTGCGCGGTTCGTGCGGGCCGGTAGGGAGGAGCGCGTGAGCCCGCTTCTGGAGATGCGCGGCATAACGAAGCGTTTTCCCGGTGTCGTCGCGCTCGATGGGGTGGACTTCGAGCTGGAGGCCGGAGAGGTCCACGTCCTGCTCGGGGAGAATGGAGCCGGGAAGAGCACCCTCATAAAGATGCTCTCCGGGGCCTACAGGCCGGACGAGGGCGAGATCCTCGTGGACGGAGCGCCCGTGCGGATAGCCTCGGCTACCGTCGCGCAGGAGCTGGGGATCTCGACGATCTACCAGGAGTTCAACCTCGTGCCGCAGCTCACCGTCGCCGAGAACGTCTTCCTCGGGCGCCAACCGAGGAGGCTCGGGCTCGTAGACCGGCGCAGGATGGTCGAGGAGGCGCGCGGGCTGCTGGAGCGGATGAAGGTGCGCGTGGACCCGCGGGCGAAGGTCGAGGAGCTCGGGGTGGCGCAGCGGCAGATGGTCGAGATCGCCAAGGCTTTGAGCCTGGAGGCGCGAGTCCTGATCATGGACGAGCCCACCGCCGCGCTCTCGGGGCAGGAGGTCGAGCGCCTCTTCGAGATCGTGCGCGACCTCAAGGAGGGCGGGGTCGGCGTGATCTTCATCTCCCACCACCTCGAGGAGGTGGCCGAGATCGGGGACCGGGTCACCGTGCTGCGAGACGGCAGGGTCGTGGGCACCGTCCCCGCCGGCACCGGCAGCGCCGAGCTCGTGCGGATGATGGTCGGGCGTTCCATAGAGGATCAGTTCCCGCGCCGGAGGCCGGAGGTCGGGGGGGTTTTGCTGGAGGTCAGAAACCTCTCGCGCGAGGGCGTGCTGGACGACGTCTCCTTCGAGCTTCGGGCCGGGGAGATCGTCGGGATAGCGGGCATCGTGGGAGCCGGGAGGACCGAGCTTGCGCGAGCGATCTTCGGGGCGGACCCGGTGGACTCCGGAGAGATTCTGATCGGGGGCAGGCCTGTGAGGCGCGTGGACCCGCGGGAGGCCAAGAGGCGAGGGATGGGGTTCGTCACCGAGGATCGGCAGGGGCAGGGGATCGTGCCGCCGCTCTCGGTGGCCGAGAACCTGGCGCTCGCCTCGCTTGGCGAGGGCGCGAAGGCGGGGATAGTGGATCGGCGCGGGCAGCGGCGGCGGGCGGAGGGCATGATCCGGGACCTCGCTATAAGGACGCCGGGGCCGGAGCAGGAGGTACGCTACCTCTCCGGGGGCAACCAGCAGAAGGTCGTCATCGGGAAGTGGCTGCTCGCCGACTCGAAGGTCCTGATCATGGACGAGCCCACCCGCGGCATAGACGTGGGGGCGAAGGTCGAGATCTACGAGCTGATGAACCGGCTGACGGAGGAGGGGGCGGGGATACTGATGATCTCCAGCGAGCTGCCCGAGGTACTCGGGATGAGCGACCGCATCCTGGTGATGAGTGGGGGGAGGATCACGGGCGAGCTCTCCGCGGAGGAGGCGACGCAGGAGAGGGTGATGGAGCTGGCGACGCTCGGGAGCGAGGCCGCCGTTGGGTAGCGTGGCCGGGAGCATAAGGCCGCTGCTCTCGAGGAGCGGGCCTTTAGGCGGCCTGATCCTGCTGTGCGTTGTGATGTGGGCGCTCTCGCCGTTCTTCCTGACGGTCAACAACCTCTTCAACGTCGGCACGCAGATAGCGGTGATCGCCATCCTCGCCTTCGGGCAGACGTTCGTTATCGTCTCGGGCGGGATAGACCTCTCCGTGGGCAGCGTGCTCGGCCTCGCCGGGGTGGTCTTCGGGTGGGCGACGGCGGTCGCCGGGCTGCCCCTGCCCGTGGCGCTGGCATTAGGGCTCGGGGCGGGGGCCGCGGCGGGGCTGGTGAACGGGCTCATGATCACGCTCGCCAACCTGCCGCCGTTTATCGCGACGCTGGCGATGCTGAGCGCGGCGCGGGGTCTGGCGCTCGTGATCTCCGGCGGCCAGCCCCTGAACCCGATACCGGGCGTGATCCGCACCCTCGGTAGCGGCGATCTCTTCGGCTTTATCCCGCTTCCGGTGATCGTGATGCTCGTGATGTTCCTCATCACGCTCTTCGTGCTGCGGAGCACCTACTCCGGGCGGTGCATGTACGCCATCGGCGGCAACGAGGAGGCCGCGAGGCTCTCCGGGATAGCGGTCTCGCGACAGAAGATCTACATCTACACCCTCTCGGGGCTCTTCGCCGGGGTGGCGGGCATCCT
>JBFLXF010000315.1:0-3845 GCA_040757515.1 Actinomycetota bacterium | reverse complement strand
CAACATGCCGATCACGGCGTAGCTGCCGATGGCTCCCGCCTGCTCGGCCGTCAGACTCCACGGTTGGTACTCCAACAGCGCAGGAAGCACTGCTCCGTAGACGATCAGGTCGTAGCCGTCGAACATCACGGCAAGGCCACACAATACAGGGACCAGCCAGAGCGGAGAAGTGATCTTTACCGCTCGATTGGCGGAACTAGTAGCCCTCAACACCGTGCTCCTCTCTGGTCCCGGTTCCGTGATCGTCGAGCAAGACCGTGTCCATGAACGTCTCTTCGATCTCTGTCCCTACGAAGAGCGCCACGACTGTCCTCTTGCCGTAAGGCTCGGGTTGCGCCGGTCCGCATCGAGCATGAAGCGGCCGAAGAACGCAGCAAGCTCCTCCTGGGCGTCCAGTGGCAGCACCTGCGCCACGTACTGATCCGGGCGGACCACCACGAGACACCCCCGCTCGCGGTCGATGCCGCGCATCTCGAAGATGTCGTCTCCGCTCTTGAGATCGGGGCAGAACATCTTCTCGTAGTCCACCAGCCCGTAGCGGCCCTTGCGCGGCAGCAGAAAGGGCGGCATCTCCTGAAGCGCAAGCTCCCGGTGGCCCTGCTGGAAGATGGCCCGCACGTCGATCACCGAGTCTATATCCGCACCCTCGGGGGTGTAGCGACGCACGGGTGATTCCGGCGACTCCTCCAGAAAGCGGCACAGCCTCTGGATGGCAGACGAGGGATCTGCGGGGCTCTCACGATCTGCGAAGGCGAATATCCGCCACCGTCCGTCGGCCTTCACGGTGTGGCCCAGATGCACCGGCTTTGCGTCCGCCAGCCGGATCACCGGCGCCGAGTGGAAGCGCTTGCCGACGGTGAACCCCCTGGCGAGCGCCTGGTGGGCGGGCTCGGCGGTGATCGGGGAGGAGCGGTAGTGCGTGGCCACCCCGGCGGTGAAGCGGCCCTGCTTCACGAAGTACCGCTGGAACTCCTTCGGGTCGACGCCGTCGTCGCTCTCATCGCCTTCGGCCTTGGGCGGCGCGCTGAACATCCTGGCGAACTCCCGGTCGAAGTCGATCAGCTCCTGCGCCACGGCCCTCCGCTCGGCGGAGTAGGTGCACAGCAGTTCCGGTCTGCACCTGCCCAGAAGGACGGAGGCCAGCTTCCAGCCCAGGTTGAAGGCATCCGCCATGGAGACGTTCATGCCCTGCCCGGCCTTGGGGCTGTGGGTGTGGCAGGCGTCCCCGGCGATGAACACGCGGGGGAGGCGCTCCCCGGCCTCCTCCTCGGGGACGTCGTCGAACCTGTCGCACAGGCGCTGCCCGATCTCGTACACCGACCACCAGGCGATCTCCTTCACATCGAGTGTGTAGGGGTGCAGGATGCGCCGGGCCGCCTCCACCAGCCGCTCGGAGGTGATGCTGTGGCGGACGAGCCGCTCACCCTCCTTGAGCTTGTCCAGCTCGATGTACAGCCGGACGAGATAGCCGCCCTCCCGCGGGATGATGAGCAGGTTGCCTTCGCCCGCGGAGTGGATCACGGCCTTCATCCTTATGTCCGGGAAGTCGGTAACGGCCAGAACATCCATGACTCCCCAGACCTGGTTGGCCGAGTCGCCCTTCATGGAGAGGCCCAGCAATTTTCTAACCGTACTGTGCGCCCCGTCGCAGCCGACCACATAGCGCGCTCGCACGGTCTCTATCTCGCCCTCATGGTCCGGGTCGGTCCTCTCGAGCGTCACCGTCACCGGATGGCTTGCGCCTTCGGCTACCGCCCCTGATTCCCCGCCGTCTACCTTAAGGCCGACCAGACGCCGGGAGTAGTTCGGCTCCAGGCGGGTGGGGGAGCGGCGCATCACGTCCAGGTAGAAGTCGTGCACCCGCGCCTGGTTCAGGACCACGTGGGGAAACTCGGAGAGCCCATCCTCGGTGTCCTGCACGCGGCTGCTGCGTACGATGTTGCGCCGGTCGACCTTATCCGGCTCCCAGAAGACCGTCTCGTTGATCCAGCAGGCCTCCTTCATCACGCGCTCGCTGAAGCCGAAGGCCTCGAACATCTCCATCGTGCGGCAGGCAATGCCGTCCGCCTGGCCGAGCTTCAGAGGGCCGTCCTTCCGCTCGACGATGCGCGTTGTGATCTCCGGGAAGGCCGAGAGCTGGGCCGCCAGGGTCAGCCCCGCCGGCCCGCACCCGACGATGAGCACGTCGATCTCCCCGGGCAGGACGTCGGAGCTGGCCGGCTCGCCGACGGCTTCGTGGACGAAGGGGTCGCCGACCCTAAACCCGTTGAGATAAAACTGCATAGATCACCTCGTTCAAAATCCTGATCTCTCGACGCTTCCCCGGGGAAAACGGAAACGGTGCCCGATCAACCGGCAGCCTCTCCACCCCTCCCGCCGCTCTCTAGCCAGGAATGCTTCGTAAGCGACGGCCGCCGGCGGTTCATATACATCACGCTTCTCCTCTCCCTCGGCCCACATCTCTCTGAGTGGTCCTGACTCTATGGTAAGAGCTGTAAGTTGTCCAATGAATTTTTTGTCTGCAATTGATAGTCAGTGAGAATATAATGTAGAGAGTATGGAGCTCAGCGACATCAGGTACTTCGTTGCGGTGGCCGAGGAGCTGCACTTTGGGAGGGCGGCCAGGAGCCTCTACATAACCCAGCCGTCGTTGAGCAAGCGGGTAGCGAAGCTGGAGGAGGAGCTTGGCGTGAGGCTCTTCCACCGCAGCCGGCGGGAGGTTCGGCTGACGGAGGCGGGGGATGCATTCTTGAAAGGGGCCCGGCTGGTATTAGAAGAAGCGCAAAGGGCTATGGAGGAAGCGAGAAAGGCGGCGCGGGGCGAGCTCGGGAGTCTGGAGGTAGGCTTCTTTAGTCCCGCTATCTACGGCATCCTTCCGGAGATCTTGAAGTCTCATCACGAGCGGTTCCCCGCGGTCAGGGTTACGCTGCACGAGTGGACGAGCGCGGTGCAGTTGGAGCGTCTGCGGGAGGGGAAGATCGAGATCGGCTTCATGCGCGCGCCGGTAGAGGAGGATGGGTTTCTGACGGAGCACGTCTTCGTGGAGCCGGTGGTGGCGGCGCTGCCGGAGGATCATCCCCAGGCGCGCCGGGAGGTGGTGCCCCCGGAGGAGCTGGCGGACGAGCCGTTTATCATGGTCCCGCGCCACAAGGAGCCGAACAGCTTCGACAGGTACGTAGGCATCTGCCAGCGGGCTGGTTTCAGCCCCCGGATAGTGCAGGAAGTATTCGAGATACACGCCATCGTGGGTCTTGTGGCAACAGGGATGGGTGTGGCTTTCGTACCTGCCTCCATAAGGGTGCTTCAAAGACCGGGGGTCGTCTACCGGGCGCTGCGGGATCAAGAGGCCAAGATAGGGACGGCGGTCGTCCGGCGAAATGCTGAACCTCCGCCCGTATTGCGCACGTTCATAAGCACGCTACGAGAGGTTGTAGCGGAATCCTCCCGGAGGAGCCGAGAGAGACTCCCTTCCACCGGCTCTCGCGATCCAACCCTGCCTTCGGCAAGAGAGGTATAAGCGAGTTCGCCGCACGCGCTCTCTCACAGCCTCGTCGCGCCGCAGAGGAATACCTGGCTCTGGAGACCGCTTCCGTATGGGTTCAACCGGTCGACGGAGCTCTCACCGATCCGGTTCAGCGCCGCATAGACTCCGCCTTGCGGAGTTGCTAACATCTCGATCCATCTGAACATCGCTGGAGGGGATCGTTGCCTGTCTCGGAGGCGAAGCGGCTTCGTTTGTCCGGCGCGCCGCGCACTTCTATGGCGGTTGCCCTGGCATGCTGGGGTGTCTTCGCGGCAGTCTTTGCTGCCTCCGCGTTCGGATCCGACCTGCGGGTGGCGGCTTC
>JBFLXF010000314.1:0-3855 GCA_040757515.1 Actinomycetota bacterium | reverse complement strand
CACCCCGGAGGACTTCGAGCCCGCGTGGCGCGACGCCCGCGAGCTCTTGCCGCCGCTCGAGAAGGCGGGGATAAGCGAGGCCATGAACGGCCTCTTCTCGTTCACGCCGGACGGTATGCCCCTGATCGGAGAGTCGCGGGACGTAAAAGGGTTCTGGATCGCCGAGGCAGTCTGGGTCACGCACGCCGCCGGCGTGGGGAGGGCGGTGGCGGAGTGGATCGTGAGCGGCGCCCCGACGATAGACCTGCGCGAGTGCGACGTCCACCGCTTCGAGCCGTTTGCCGGGAGCCCCGCCTACGTGAAGGCCCGTGGCTCCCAGGCGTTCCGGGAGGTCTACGACATCATCCACCCGATGCAGCCGATGGAAGAGCCGCGTCCTTTGCGCACCAGCCCCTTCTACCCGCGCCAGAGAGAGCTCGGCGCCTACTTCCTGGAGTACGCCGGCTGGGAGCGCCCGCACTGGTTCCGCTCCAACGAGCAGTTGCTCGCGTACTACGACGTTCCCGAGATAGAGGACGAGTGGGCCGCCCGGTACTGGTCGAAGGTCGTCGGGGCCGAACACCTCGCCACCCGCGAGCGCGTCGCCCTCTACGACATGACCCCGCTAAAGAAGGCGGAGGTCACGGGACCGGGCGCCCTCGGGTTCCTCCAGCGGCTCACCACCGGTCAGCTCGACAAGCCCGTAGGCGGCGTTACCTACACGCTGATGCTCGACGAGGCCGGCGGTATAAGGAGCGACATAACCGTGGCGCGCCTCGGCGAGGAGCACTTCCGGCTCGGGCTCAACGGCCCGCGCGACGTCGTGTGGATGGAGAAACACCTGCCGCCGGACGGCTCCGTACGGATAAGGGACATAACGAGCGGGACCTGCTGCGTGGGGGTGTGGGGACCGAACGCGCGAGAGCTGGTGCAGTCATTGAGCGAGGACGACCTCTCCAACGAGGCGTTCGGGTTCTTCAAGGCGAAAGAGATCTTCGTCCGGGAGGTGCCCGTCGTCGCCCTGCGGCTCTCCTACGTCGGGGAGCTCGGCTGGGAGCTTTACACCACGGCGGACCTGGGCCTGCGCCTCTGGGACCTGCTGTGGGAGGCGGGGCAGCCACTCGGGGTCATCGCCGGAGGGCGCGGGGCCTTCAACGGCCTGAGGCTGGAGAAAGGCTACCGCATGTGGGGCACGGACATGACGACCGAGCACGACCCCTACGAGGCCGGCCTGGGCTTCGCGGTGAAGTTTGAGAAGGGAGACTTCGTGGGGCGCGAGGCGCTGCTGCGGCGCAGGGAAGAGGGGCCGAGGCGCAGGCTGGCGTGTCTCACGCTCGACGAGCCGTCCGTGGTGGTTATGGGCAGCGAGCCCGTCTACCACGGGCGTGATGCGGTCGGGTACGTGACGAGCGCGGCCTACGGATACTCGGTGGGGGAGAGCATCGCGTACGCGTGGGTGCCGCCGGAGCTGGCGGAGGAAGGGGTGAGAGTGGAGATCCGGTACTTCGGGGAGCGGTACGGCGCGGCGGTGGCCGAGGAGCCGCTCTTCGACGCTGCGATGAAGCGGATGCGGGGCTAAAGGAGGAACATGGCGCAGGCAGAGACGACCACGGCGGCGGAGCTGGCGCAGGGAGCGCCGAAGATACTGCTGTACACCAGGCTCAGGCGCAGTCCGTACTTCTACGCCTCTCTCAGGCACGGGCCGGTGATGTACAGCACCTACAACCACCACTACCACCCCAGGCACTACGGCGACCCGGTCGAGGAGTACTGGACGCTGTTGAACGGCGTCACGCTCTGGGACGTGGGCGGGGCCGAGCGGCAGGTCGAGATCACCGGCCCCGACGCCTTCGAGTTCACCAACATGCTCGTCCCGCGCGATCTGAACAAGTGCGCCGTCGGGCAATGCAAGTACGTCTTTATCATCGCGGAGGACGGCGGGATCATCAACGACCCCGTCCTGCTCCGGCTCGGAGAGAACCACTTCTGGCTCTCTCTGGCCGACAGCGACGTGCTGCTGTGGGCAAAGGGACTCGCGTACAACTCCGGAATGCAGGTGGAGATCCGCGAGCCTGACGTGGGGCCGGTGCAGGTGCAGGGACCGAAGTCCGGGGAGGTCATGGTGGACCTCTTCGGGGAGAAGATCCTGGACCTCCCCTACTATTTCTTGACCCGCGAGGAGCTCGACGGGATGGAGGTCATCGTCTCCAGGACCGGCTACACCTCGGAGCTGGGGTACGAGATCTACCTGAAGAACGCCAGCCGCGACGGGGAGAGGCTGTGGGACGCCGTCTGGCAGGCGGGCGAGCCGCACGGTATGAAGGTGATCGGGCCGTGCCACATCCGGCGCATCGAGGGCGGCATCCTGGCCTACGGCTGCGACATGACCCTGGAGAACAACCCCTACGAGGTAGACTACGGCTACGAGTGGATGGTGGATCTCGACCAGGAGGCCGACTTCGTCGGGAAAGAGGCCCTGAAGCGAATAAAGGAGGAGGGCATAGAGCGCAAGCTGGTCGGTGTCGAGATCTCGGGCGATTCCCTTGGCTCCTACAACGACGGCTCCATGCCGGATTTCTTCCCTGTCTACAAGGGCGGCGAGAGGATCGGCAGAGTCACCTCCGCCTGCTACTCGCCGCGCCTGCAGAAGAACATCGGTTACGCCATGGTCCCCATCGAGCACGTGGAGCGCGGCACCGAACTGGTCGTCGAGACGCCGCGGGGCTTCCGGGAGGCCATGGTCGTTCGCAGGCCGTTTATAGACCCGCAGAAGGAGACCCCGAAGGCCGATCCGCGTGGGCAGCCGACGAGCGCTCGGAACCGGGGGTGAGGCCGTGGCTGGGGGACGCGGGGAGGCTGTGCGGAGTCCGGAGGACTCCCTGCGCCGCGTCCTGGAGAGGCCCCGCTACGAGCTGGTCCCGACGGAAGACGCGCTGGAGCAGATCTCCTACCTGCCTCCGAAGGCGGAGGTGGCGATCACCTGCTCTCCCACTTTGGGCATCGACAGTACGCTCGCTCTTGCCGGGATGCTCTCCGATCAGGGCTTCCGCGCCGTGCCTCACCTGGCGGCCCGGCAGGTGGAGAGCGAGGCGCACCTGCGGGCGATCCTGCATCGCCTGAATGCGACATCCATCGGCGAGGTCTTCGTCGTCGGGGGAGACGCGAGATGGGTGGCGGGGCCGTACGCGGGTGGGTTGGACCTGCTGCGGACGATGGGGCGGCTCGAACACGATCTCCGGCGCATCGGAGTGCCGGCGTATCCGGAGGGACACCCGTTTATCCGGGACGACGAGCTGGTGCGGGTGCTTCTTGCGAAGCAGGACTTCGCCTCGTATGTGGTCACCCAGATCTGCTTCGATTCCGGCACGATCCTGAGTTGGCTGGAGCGGATGAGGGAGGGAGGGCTCGTGCTCCCGGTCTATGCCGGAGTGCCTGGAGCGGTGGACCGGGGGAGACTCTTGAGGGTCTCGCTCAAGATAGGCGTCGGCTCCTCGCTGCGCTACCTGCGCAAGCAGCACGGGCTGGCCGGACGCCTGCTCCTCCACTCCGACTACGCCCCCGATGAGCTGGTGGAAGCCCTCTCTCCCTTTCTCGGAGACGGCGGTATCCACGGCCTCCACTTCAACACCTTCAATCAGGTAGAGCGTACCGAGCGCTGGAGGCGGGGGATGCTCGCCTCTCTCGACGGCGACGAGTCCCGATCTTCGGGAGAGACGCCATGATCCGGCCGACCGAGATGCCGGACGATCTGCAGATCGCGCGCAGGGCGAGACTCAGGCCCATGCCGGAGATCGCCGCGCAGATGGGCATCCAGGAGCGCTTTCTGGAGCCCTACGGTGAGGCGGTAGCCAAGATCAGGCTCGAGGCCATCGAGGA
>JBFLXF010000313.1:0-3862 GCA_040757515.1 Actinomycetota bacterium | reverse complement strand
GGCGCGGTCCCGCCCCGCTCTACGCCCTGGAGCGCGGGCTGGAGGTGCGCCGGACGGAGGAAGGGGCCTTTCTCCTCTCGGAGCGTCCCCTCATGGTCACGCGCCTCAACGCCCGGGCCGCCGAGCTCCTGGCGAGACTCGCGGGGGAGCGGACGGCGGGCGAGCTGGCAGCGAGGTCCGGCCTACCCCTGGCCGACGTGGTCGCCTTCCTCGACGGGCTCGCCGGGCGACGCATCGTCCGGCGAGTCTCCCGGACACCCCCGGTCCGGTGGCCCTCCGTGACCGTCGTCGTACCCGCCCGCGACCGGCACCCGGAGACCCGAGCCTGCGTGGAGTCCCTGCTCGCTCAGGACTATCCTCCGCACCTCCTGGAAGTGGTCGTGGCGGACGACGCCTCGAAGCCGCCCCTGGCGAAGACGCTCTCGGACCTGCCCGTGCGCGTGCTGCGCCTGGAGCGAAACGCGGGTCAGTCCGCCGCGCGCAACCTGGCGGCGGAGACCGCCCGTGGCGAGATTCTCGCCTTCACCGACAACGACTGCGCCGCCGCTCCCCACTGGCTACGAGCCCTCGTCGCGCCGCTGTGCGAGCCGGGGACCGGCATCGTGGGAGGACGCGCGCTCTCCCCCCCGCCCGACGGTCCGGTCGCCGCCTTCGAGGCGGTGCGTTCGCCACTCGACATGGGGGCGGCTCCGGGAAACGTCGGCCCGGAAGAGCACGTCGCCTACCTCCCATCGTGCAACCTGGCCGTGGACCGGGAGACGCTGCGGCTACTCGGCGGCTTCGACGAGAGTCTGGCGCTCGGCGAGGACGCCGACCTGGTATGGCGGGCGCTGCGCGCCGGGTGCGGCGTTCGCTACGAGCCTGGCGCCGGGGTAGTGCACCGTCACCGCACCAGCCTCCTCGCATTCCTGCGCCGCCGGGCGGACTACGGCTCCTCGGAGGCGGACCTCCAGCGCCGCCACCCGCAGACCCGGCGAAAGATGGTGGTCCCCGTGGCAGGCGCCGCGGTCCTCGCGACGCCTGCGGCGCTGCCCGCAGCCCGGTGGGCGGGCGCCTGTCTACTCGCGCTCGCGACGCTCGCTCTCTGCGCCGAGGTCGGGATCAAGCGGCGCAGGCTGCGCCGGGCGGGACTGCGGCTCCCGGCTCGCAGGGTCGCGGCCGCCGTGCTGCGCCAGCACGGCGCCGGCATATACCACCTCGGCTCAAACGTCGCCCGCTACTACGGAGTGGCCCTGCTCGGAGCCTCGCTGCTGTGGCCTCCGCTCCTGCCTTCAGCGTTTCTGCTCCTCGGCGTGCCGCCCGTGGTAGACCACCGGCGCCTGCGCCCCGATCTACCCTTGGCACGCTTTGTGCTCCTGTACTGGTCCGAGCTGGCCGCCTACCAGGCCGGGGTCTGGCGCGGGTGCGTCTCCCGGCGAACCCTGCGTCCGTTGCTCCCCAAGCTGCGGCCGGTCGGGTGATGTCGCCGTGAGGGGAAGACCGCAGATGCGCCGCAGCGCAGGACCCGCAGGCCCTCCCGCCAGCCGGGAGAGAGACGGTTGACCACTCCCCGGGAGCCGCCTTTCTCTGCCTCCTCTCCTTTCCGCTTCTGCCCCGCCGACGGCACTCGGCTCGACCCGGCGCGCGAGAGCGGAGGGGCCACGTGCCCGCGCTGCGGTCGCTCCTGGTACCGTAGCCCGGCCCCGGCGGTCGGCGCCGCCATCGTTGAGAGCGGCAGAGCCCTCGTAACGATCCGCGCCCGCGAACCGTACAGAGGTAAGGTAGACGTCCCCGGCGGCTTCCTGAAACCCGGAGAGCATCCTGTAGACGGTCTCAAACGGGAGGTGATGGAGGAGCTCGGCGTCGAGATAGAGGTCCTCAGACCGCCGGCGCTCCTCGCACCGCTCCGCTACGGCGACGACGGCCAGTACGCCATCGCTATCGGCTTCCTGGCGGAGATAACCTCCGGAGAGCCATCCCCCTCCGACGACGTGTCGGACCTGCTCTGGATCCCCCGCAGCGGGGTGGATGCCCTGGACTTTGCCTGGGAGCACGACCGCGAGTTCGTCCGCACGGCTCTCCAGGGGAACTGCACCTGACGATCACCTTGTGCCAATCTCTGGTTTCTGCTAATAATTCGCAACTACAGTGAGAGAGGAAGCCGTTAGGGAGCTTCAGGAGCGGGGCATACGGGTAACGCCGCAGCGGGCCCATGTATGGAGGGTCTTGGTGGAGAGCGGCGAGCACTTCACGGCTGAGGAGATCTGGGATCGGGCGCGAGGCGGGTTGCCTGGACTCGAGCTCTCTACGGTATACCGGGCCCTGGAGACGCTCCGCGAGGCGGGGCTGGTAGCGGAGAGCAGGCTCCCGGCGGGACCGAGGGTCTTCGAGGCGCGGCCTTCGTCTCACCCGCACCTGGTGTGCGAGGTGTGCGGGGAGATCTCCCACCCGGAGGGTGGAGCCGGGCGGCGTCTTCTGGAGGCGCTGGATGGAGCCTCGGAGGGCTTTGAGGTGCGGGAGCTGCATGTGACCGCCAGGGGAGTATGCGCCGGGTGCGCCGGGCGAGAGGGCTGATACGGGCGGCGCCCGCGGAGGTGACGGAGAGAGAGTAGATGGCCATCGCGTTGATGCACATCCCGGACGGTCTAATCGGGCCGGTGACGGCGATAGTCACGTGGATCATCGCGGCCGGGGTGGTCGCGTACGCGCTAAGGAGGGCGGGGGAGGAGCTAGACGACCGGAGGATACCCGTGGTCGGGATGCTCGCCGCGTTCGTCTTCGCGACGCAGATGGTCACCGTGCCCGTTGCGGGAGGCACCAGCGCGCACCTGCTCGGCGGGGCGATGGCCGGGATCATGCTCGGCCCGTGGGTCGGCACGCTCGTCGTAAGCGTGGTCTACCTGGTGCAGGCGGTCGGGTTTGCGGACGGGGGCATCACGGCGCTCGGGGCGAACGTGCTCGCGATGGGGGTCGTCGCGGCGGTTGGGGGATACTACCTCTTCCGCGCCCTGACGGCGGTTCTGCCGCGCACCCGTCCGGCGTATCTGGGGTGCGTAGCCGTCGTCTCGTGGGCGAGCATCGTGGCGGCCGCCGCGGTCGTGGCGGTCTTCACCGTCTTCGGAGGGCCGCTCCCTCTCGCGGCGTTCCCGGTCATGATCGGGGTCCACATGCTCGCAGGCGTGCTGGAGGCCGTAATCTCCACCTCCGTGATCGCGGCGGTGCTCGCGTCCCGGCCGGACCTCCTGGCCAACCGGGACCGGCTGCCCGGGACCGCGGCGAGCGGCGAGGAGGTGGCGTAGCGGTGGCCCGCAGGGGCGGGCCCGTCGCCGGGTTCGTACTCGCCGGGCTCGCCGCGGCGCTCGTAATAGGGACGGTCGTCTCCAACTTCGCCGCGAGCACCCCGGACGCGCTACAGCGCGCGGTCATAGACAGCGCCTGCCGGGGCGCGCAAGACGTAGAGGCGTGCCTGGCCGCCTATGAAGGCGCTCCCGTCCTCGGCGCGCAGCCCGCCGCCCTCTTCGACTACGGCGTGACCTGGCTCTCCGGTCTCGTGGGCGTCATCTTGTGCTTTGCCATCGGCACGGGGGTCCTGCTTCTGTTGCGGAAGGGTGCCGGCGGGCGGCGGTCCCCGGCGGAGAGACGGACGCGCTGAGGCTTTGGAAGGATCGCACCAAGGCGGCGTCGAGGCCGTAGCGGCGCGGGACTCGCCGGTCCACCGCCTGGACCCCAGGGCCAAGATCGTCGGCCTCATCGGGCTTGTCGTCGTCGCCGTGACGCTGCCGCCGGGGGCCTGGCCCGCCTTCGGCGCCCTGGCGGCCATCCTCGTCGGGCTTGCCGCGGCGGCCCGGCTGCCCGTCCGGCACGTGCTCGGGCGCATGACGAT
>JBFLXF010000312.1:0-3867 GCA_040757515.1 Actinomycetota bacterium | reverse complement strand
GATAACCAGCGTGAACATCGGCATCATGAGCGGCAACGACTTCCTGCTCTCCTCGGCGCTTTTGCTCGGCTCGGGGTTCGCGATCTACACCGTCATCCGCGTTGGCTCCCGGCAGCGGCTCTTGAAGGCCGGTCTTTTCGTGGCGGCCGTCATGTCCGTCCTGACGTTCGCAGTGAGCCTGATCGGGGGAGCCCCCCTGACAGATTCGCTGAGGATTGGTGCTTTAGGGCTCGCGAACGGACTGCTCTCCCTTGGCTTGGCGATGGTGCTCCTGCCGTTTCTTGAGGATGCCTTCAACATCCTCACTCCGATGAAGCTGTTGGAGCTTTCGAACCCCAGCAATCCTCTGCTTCACAAGCTGTTGCAGAAGGCACCGGGAACCTTCGCCCACTCGATGCAGGTCGGTAACCTTGCAGAGAACGCGGCGGAGCGCATCGGGGCCAACGCCCTGCTGGCGCGAGTAGGAGCCTACTACCATGACATCGGTAAGATGGAGCACCCGGCATACTACATCGAGAACCAGATCGCCCGGGTGAACCCACACGCGAACCTCTCGCCGACGCTCTCGGCGAAGATTATCAAGCGCCATGTCAAGGACGGGCTGGAGATCGGGCGCGCCTGGGGGCTTCCGCAGGAGATACTGGACATAATCGCCCAACACCACGGAACCACGCGTATCGAGTATTTCTACCGCAAAGCCCTCGAGGAGAGCGTGGACGGCACCGAGGTCAACGAAGCTGATTTCCGTTACAATACCGGCCTGCCTAGGAGCAAGGAGGCTGGCATCATGATGCTCGCCGACTCCGTCGAAGCGACCGTCAAGGCGCTCTCTAAGCCGACGCCAAAGCGTATCGAGGACGTGGTCCGGGAGACGATCAAGCGGAAGATGGAGGACGGGCAGTTCGACGAATGCGAGCTGACCATGCGTGAGATCCATCAGGTCGGGGACGCGATCCGGGAGGCTCTCATCGGGTTCCTCGGTCCTCGCATCGAGTATCCGGACGACTCACGCTCCTCTAACGGTGTCCGTCCCGCAGACGGTGAGGCCCCGAAGCCGGCCACCAGGACCGCCGGAGATACCACCTGACCCCCGAAGTGCCTTTCCCGGTTGCCGTGATAGACGAGGCAGGCTACGAGCGGCTTGAAGAGGATCGCGCCGCAACGCTTTTCGCTCTGACCTTCGCGGAGCGCGGCCTCGACCTCGAACGAATAGGCGAGGTCTCCGTCGCGCTCGTTTCGCGCGAAGCGATTCGGTCTCTCAACCTGCGCTTCAGGGATAAAGACACTCCGACGGATGTCCTTAGCTTCGAGATCGACGGCCCTTACGGTGAGATGGTCGGGGAGGTCGTGATCTGCCCGGAGTGTGCGGAGATGGATGTGGAGGAGCTTCTGGTCCACGGTGCTCTGCATCTCTCCGGCATGGATCACGGCGAGGATTTCGAGAGAAGCGAGATGGCCCGCGTGCAGCGAGTCGTGATGGAGCGCGTGCGTGGCGAAGACTGAGTCTCCGATCAAGGGTCAGCAAGGCGTAGCGCGCAGCTTCGAGCACGCTTACCGCGGGCTGATCTATGCGGTCCGGACGCAACGCAACATGCGTTTTCACGTGGTCGTCGCGGTCCTGGTGCTGGTGGCGAGTTTGCTCTTAGGGGTCGGCAAGTTGGAGCTCGCCTTGCTGGTGCTTACGATCATGGTTGTCTTCGTTGCGGAGATGCTCAACACTGCTTTGGAGTTCGCGGTGGACCTGGTGACAAGGGAGTATCACCCGCTTGCCAAGCTAGCGAAGGACGTCTCCGCCGGGGCGGTGCTGGTCTCCAGCGTGGGAGCAGTGTTGGTAGGGTACCTGATACTGGCCGACGACGTCGGTCCTCTTTCGCTGGAGGCTTTGCAGAGCATCCGCCGCTCGCCGGCGCATCTGACGCTGGTGTCGCTCGGGGTGGTGGTGCTGGTTGTGTTGCTCGGCAAGGCACTCACGCATTCGCCCAGCTCCTTCCACGGTGGGATGCCCTCGGGGCATGCGGCGGTCGCGTTCGCCGGGTGGGTCGCCGCCAGCTTCGTGGCGGTCGAGGCGGGGGCCGGGCATTATGCGGGAATCGTCTCGATCATAACTCTCCTTATGGCCTTGCTCGTATGCCAGAGCCGCGTGGAGAGCGGCACGCACAGCGTCATGCAGGTCGTGGTGGGAGCTGTGATCGGGGCTCTTCTCACCGTCGCGGTGTTCCAGCTCTTGTGAGGGAGGAAAGCGTGGATCTCGAACGGGCCATGCAGGCGGCGCGCGAAGCTGCTCGTTGCGCTTATGCTCCTTACAGCCGTTTCAGAGTGGGAGCGGCTATCGTCACGGAAGGAGGCGCTCTGCATACCGGGTGCAACGTGGAGAACGCCTCCTACGGGCTCGGTATCTGCGCCGAGCGCAACGCCGCCGCCGCGATGGTGCTCGCCGATCCGGACGACCGGGCGATACGCTTCGTCGCCGTCCACAGTCCGAACGCGTCACCGTGCTTCCCTTGCGGGGCTTGCCGGCAGGTGCTGCGCGAGTTCGGCTGCAAGGAAGTCGTTGTCGAGGAGGAGGGTGGTCTAAGACGCTACCCGTTCGAAGAGATACTGCCGCACTCGTTCGGTCCGGAGTTTCTGTGAGCGAGACGTCCGAAGCCGGCTTCAGAAGCGGGTTCGTCGCGGTCGTAGGCCGCCCGAACGTTGGCAAGAGCACGCTCGTCAACCGGCTGGTGGGTCAGAAGATCTCCATAACCTCCCCGCGCCCGCAGACGACGCGCGGCGCGATTCGGGGTGTCCGCAACGGTCCGGACTACCAGGCCGTCTTCGTGGATACTCCCGGCTCCCAGAAACCTCGCGACACCTTGCGTGCCCGAATGCAGGAGCGGGTTCTCGACAGCCTCAAGGAATCTGATGTGGTTCTGCTCCTCCTCGATGTGACGCAGGCCGCTGAGGGGCTGGGCCGTGGCGACCGCTACATCGCCGATCTCGTCGCCCGTGCGGGAACGCCGGCCATAGTCTGCCTGAACAAGATGGACCTGCTCCGCAACCGCACCGAGGCGCTGCCAGCCGTCGAGGCCGTCGCCGGACTTGCGGAGTGGGAAGAGATCTTCCAGATCAGTGCGACTTCCGGTCTCAACGTGGATCCTCTTATGGACGCCGTCGTGCGGCTGCTCCCGCCCGGCCCCCGATACTTCCCGGAAGGCGTCGTCACCGACTACCCGGAGACGTTTATCCTGGCCGAGTACATCCGGGAGAAGGCGCTTAACGTCCTGCGCGAGGAGGTTCCGCACGCCGTGGCAGTCGAGATCGAGGAGGTTGAGCGGAAGGAGAACGTAACGGTCGTATACGCGATCGTCCATGTCGAACGCCGCTCCCAGCGCATGATCGTGCTCGGCAAGGAAGGCCGGACTATAAAGCGGATCGGCACAGAAGCCCGCCAGGATGTCGAGCGCCTCCTCGGCACGCGTATCTACCTGGATCTGAAGGTGAAGGTGAGTCCAGGGTGGAGAAGCGACCCGAAGTTCCTGGAGCGGCTGGGGTTATAATGACCTGTGGCATGCGTTCGAGAGAGGGGTTCAGGAGATGGCGATGAGGGTGCGCGAGTTCGCGAAGACCGTGGATCACACCCTTCTCAAGCCGGATGCCACCGAGAATGACATCGTGCGTCTCTGCGAGGAGGCCGCCCGCTACCACTTCGCGGCGGTTTGCGTCCCGCCGGGGTATGTGCGTCGCGCGGCTAAGGAGTTGAGCGGGGTGGACGTGAAGGTGGCGACGGTCGTCTCGTTTCCGTTCGGCTACGACCCAACGCCGGTCAAGCTGGCGGCGGTGCGGGAGGCGATCACGGGCGGAGCCGCAGAGCTCGACGTGGTGATGAAC
>JBFLXF010000311.1:0-3868 GCA_040757515.1 Actinomycetota bacterium | reverse complement strand
GCAGACCCTGAATCAGTTGCTCGTCGAGATGGACGGCTTCGACTCCAAGTCGGGGATCATTATGATCGCGGCGACGAACCGCCCGGACATCCTCGACCCGGCTCTGCTCAGGCCGGGGCGTTTCGACCGGCAGATCGTCGTCGACCGGCCCGACCTGCCGGGACGGGAAAAGATCCTGCGGGTGCACACCAGAGGCAAGCCTCTGGCCGACGACGTGAGCATAGAGACCATCGCGCGCGGGACGCCGGGCTTCACAGGAGCCGACCTCGCCAACCTGGTCAACGAGGCGGCGCTGCTCGCCGCCAGGCACAACAAGGACGAGATCACGATGGCCGAGATGGAGGAGGCCGTAGACCGGGTCATCGCCGGCCCCGAGCGCAAGACCCGCCTGATAAGCGAGAAGGAGAAAGAGATCACCGCCTACCACGAGGCCGGACACGCCATCGTGGGGGCTCTGTTGCCTGACGCCGACCCCGTGCACAAGATCACGATCATCCCCCGAGGGCAGGCTCTGGGCGTGACGATGAGCCTCCCGAGCGAGGACCGCTTCATGATGAGCCGCTCCCAGCTGATGGCGCAGCTCTCGATGATGCTCGGCGGGCGCGCCGCCGAGAGGGTCGTCTTCGACGAGGTGACGACGGGGGCCTCGAACGACCTGGAGAGGGTGACCAAGACGGCCAAGCAGATGGTCACCCGTTTCGGGATGAGCGAGAAGCTGGGTCCTCTGGCGTTGGGCCAGCACGACGGGCAGGTGTTCATGGGCAGAGACTTCCACGCCCAACCGGACTACTCCGATGAGATCGCCTTTCAGATAGACAAGGAGATCAGGCGCATCGTGGACGAGTCCTACGACACCGCCGAGGACCTCCTTGTGAGGAATCGGGTGCTTTTGGACAAGCTCTCTGCGGACCTCATCGAGTACGAGACCGTGGACGCCGCCCACCTCAGGCGTCTGATCGAGGAGTACGCCGTGGACAAGGTCGGCCTCGAGAAGCTGGATACCGCCTCTCGCAACGGCCGCGCCGACTACCAGGACTAGGTGGGCCGGTTCGAGGGGATACGCAGCGGGGCCGGGAACCTCTCTTTGAGGCCCGGCCCCGTCCTTATCGGCATCCTCAACGTGACCCCCGATTCTTTCTCCGATGGCGGCGACTACCTCGACCCGGAGCGAGCGGCGGCCCGCGCCGCCGCGATGCTCGACGAGGGCGCGCAGGTGATAGATATAGGCGGGGAGTCCACCCGCCCCGGCTCCGAGCCGGTCGAGCCAGAGGCGGAGCTCCGGCGCGTCGTCCCCGTCGTGCGTCGCATCCTGCAGGAGCGGCCCGGGGCCGTCATCTCCGTCGACACCTACCGGGCGAGCACCGCCGAGGCTGCTCTCGAGGCCGGGGCGGTCATCGTCAACGACGTGAGCGCCCTGCGCGGCGACCCAGATATGGCCCGTCTCGTCGCCGACGCCGGGTGTTATGTAGTGCTGATGCATATGCGCGGCGAGCCAAAGACCATGCAGGATGATCCCCGCTACGGCGACGTCGTGCGCGAGGTGCGCGACTTCCTGCGCGAGCGTGCGGAGTACGCCGCCGCTGCGGGCGTGGATCCCCAGAGAGTCATCGTGGACCCCGGCATCGGCTTCGGTAAGACCCGGGAGCACAACCTGGCGCTCCTGCGGGATCTCGCCGAGATCTCGGCCCTCGGATTTCCGGTGCTCGTCGGGACCTCGCGCAAACGGTTTATTGGGAGCATTACGGGCGTTGAGGAGCCCAAAGATCGCATCTTCGGCACGGTGGCGACGACGGTGCTCGCCTACGAGCGCGGCGCCACGCTCTTTCGGGTCCATGACGTGCGCGCCAATCGCGAGGCTCTGGCGGTTGCCCGGTCGGTTGCCGGCACTGTCGCCGGGACGTGGGGGCGGTGAGCCGGGTCTTTCTCGGCCTCGGCAGCAATCTCGGCGATCGGCTCGCCTGCCTGCGAGCGGCGCTGGAGGCGCTCGCGCGCGCCCCCCGGACCGAGCTGCTCGGGGTCTCCAGGGTCTACGAGACAGAGCCGGTCGAGGTGCAGGGCTATCAGCCGGACTATCTCAACTGCGTCGCGGAGCTGGAGTGCGGGATGACCGCGGTCGAGTTGCTGCGTTACTGCCAGGGAGTCGAGGTGGCGCTCGGGCGCGAGAGAAAGGGAGAGAAGGCCCCGCGCACGGTGGATATAGACGTGTTGCTCTTCGGCGATGAGGTATTGAGGCTCGGCGACCTGGAGGTTCCGCACCGGGGAGTGCTGCGGGCATTCAACCTCAAGGGACTCGCGGAACTCGACCCCCGACTGTATATTCCAGGGCGCGGCGTCGTGGCGGAGCTCCTCTCCCGGGCGGAGCCGGGCGGAGTGCGGGACTACGGGAAGGTGTAAGAGCGGTGCTGATGGCGGTGGACGTTGGCAACACGCAGACGGTGCTCGGGCTCTTCGCGGACGGCGAACTGCGCGGGCAGTGGCGCGTAGCGACCGAGTCGCACCGCACCGCCGACGAGCTCTCGGTCGTCTTCGACGGGCTCCTGAGGCTCGGCGGGATGCGCCTGGACGACGCGGACGCCCTGATCCTCTCGAGCGTCGTGCCGGCGCTCACTCGCGCCTACGCTCACCTGGCGGAGGAGATGCTTCGGGTGCCCTTCTACCCCGTGACCCCGGCGATGGAGACCGGCCTCAAGAACCGCTACGACGATCCTCGGGCGGTTGGGGCGGACAGAATCGTCAACGCGGTCGCCGCGGGAAGGCACTACGGCTTCCCGGCGGTCATCGTGGACATCGGGACCGCGACGACCGTCGAGGCGGTCAATAGCGGCGGCGAGTACCTCGGCGGCGCCATTCTCACCGGGCTCAACGTCGCACTCGAGGCGCTGGTCGCCAGAACCGCCAAGCTCCCGAGCGTGGACCTCGAAGAGGGCGCGCCCGGGGTTATCGCCACGAACACCCCCGACTCCATAAAGAGCGGCTTTATCTACGGCTACGCCGGGGCCGTGGACGCGCTCGTGAGACGTGCGCGGGAGGAGCTCGATGAGGAGAACGTGCGGGTCATCGCCACCGGCGGCCCCGCCGGGGTCATCGTGCGCCATTGCCGCGAGATAGAGATCTTCGACCCCGATCTGACGCTCAAGGGCCTTCTCGCGCTCTACGAGATGAACGTGTAGGAAGGCGCCGGGCTACAGGCCTCTGAGGCGTAGGCCCGGCGCCTGAGATCTCCTCATTGACACCCAGATAGCCCCCACATATAATCTCGCGGCTTATGAGTGAGAGAAATCAGGAACTGGTTACGCCGGAGGGTCTCGAGAAGCTCCAGAAGGAGCTCACCTACCTGACGGAGGTCAGGCGCAGGGAGGTCGCCGACCGCATCCGTCAGGCGAGGGAGTTCGGGGACATCTCCGAAAACTCCGAGTACGACGACGCCAAGAACGAACAGTACCTGCTGGAGCGCAGGATCAGCGAGCTCCAGCGCCGCCTCCGCAATGCGAAGGTCGTGGACCCTTCGGAGACCGGCACCGACGCCGTGGAGCTCGGTACCCGCGTCACGCTGCGGGCCGTCGGCCAGGAGACGGAGCGGACGTTTCAGATCGTCGGCGCGAACGAGTCGGATCCCGGCAGCGGTAAGCTCTCGCACGTCTCGCCGGTCGGCAAAGCCGTACTCAAGCGCCGCGTCGGGGAGAAGGTGGTCGTCTCGACGCCGCGCGGCGCGATGGAGTACGAGATCGTCAACGTCGAGCGGGCGAGTTAGCCTACGGCGCCGCCGGACCTCCGCTAACCTGTAACCCCATTGGAGCGCGCCATGGACATGAACCGCACCGCCATACCCGCCTGGGCGGAGAGGGTCGCAGACGCGATGGGCGCAGGA
>JBFLXF010000310.1:0-3903 GCA_040757515.1 Actinomycetota bacterium | reverse complement strand
AAGACGCGCTGGTGGAGCGTTGCGTCCAACTGATGGACCAGGCCGAAGCCATCAGGGGCCTGACCAACTACCACTGGTGGCCTCAGACGGCATGACGTTCCGAACACCATTCACCCGGATTCGGTATCACCCTGCGGTCGAGCGTAGATAGCGATGCTTTTATACTGAGCAACATGAGACCCATATGCTTTCTCTCGGACTTCGGGCTCGCCGACGACTTCGTCGGCACCTGCAAGGGCGTGATGCTGAGGATAGCTCCCCGCATCCAGGTCATAGACCTCACGCACGAGATCCCCAGCTTCGCCGTCGAGGCAGCCGCGGAGACCCTGGAACACGCCACCCGCTACATGCCTCCCGACACGGTCTACCTGGCGGTAGTAGACCCCGGCGTAGGCACCGAGCGCCGGGCGCTGGCGCTCCGCACGGGTGAAGACGCGTTCCTCGTCGGCCCGGACAACGGCTTGCTCGTCCCGGCCGCCGAGGCCCTCGGCGGCATAGAGAAAGCCGTGCACCTAACGAACGCCCGCTATCACGTCCATCCCGTCTCCAACACCTTCCACGGACGTGATGTCTTCGCCCCGGCGGCGGCGCACCTGGCGGCGGGCGCGGACATCGAGAATCTGGGACCGCAGGTGGAGGCGGCCGAACTCCAGCGCCTGCGGCCGCAGGAACCGGCAGAGACCGTCGAAGGCGACGCGCTCCTCGCCCGCATAATCGACATAGACCGCTTCGGAAACGCTCGGCTCTCGATCAGGCAAAGAGATTTCGGTCTTGACTACGGAACGCCCCTAAAGGTAGACGCAGGCGACGGCGAGATGCCCGTACGCTACGTGGAGACCTTCGGCTCGGCGAGGGCGGGCGAGCTGATCCTGGTCCCCGACTCACACTGGCGCCTGAGCCTCTGCATAAACAAGGGCAACGCCGCAAAGGCGCTCACCCTGAGGGTGGGCAAGGTCGTGCACCTGAAACCCCAGCCGGAATCCAACCGGGATGCCTGAGAACGTCCCACCCGCCAGACGCCCCGACAACCACGGACCAACCTCTCCGGAGGAGCGCCGCCGACTGCTGCGAGCCGCAGCCCTCCGCCCACTGAACGTGCTGATGCTCGTGATCGGGGGCGTATTCTTTGCCGCGACGCTCGCGTGGTGGCTCCCGCCGCTCACGCTCATCACCTACACCGCCCTCGTAATCCTCGCATACCGGGACCCAATCTTCTCGGCCCGAGCCCTCGGACGCCCTCAGGCTACCCCCGACCCACCACAGGATCTCTCCCCCGAGCGCCGCGCACGCTGGCTTCCTCGTGGAGAGACCCGCGCCCGCGTCGAGGAGGCTCTCCTCAACTACCGGAAGGTCGTCGCCGCGATAGAGCAGTCCGACGATGTGACCCGCGCGGTGCTGGAAGGAGCCCTGCCCAGACTGCATACGGCCGCCGACCGGCTGGTAGACCTCGCCCTGGCCCGAGAGAAGGCCTCCGGGATGGCCGGGGAACTGCACCGTAAAGGAAACCCACAGGACGAAGGTACCCTTCGAGAGCTGGAAGACGAAGTGCGCGCCGCGGACGCTCAGATCTCCAGCCTCTCCGAAGAGCTGCTCTCTCTGCGCGCCCAGGTAGTGCGCGTCTCGATAGGTGACTCCGCCGCCGGGCGGGAGGCAGCCTCCCTGAACTCCTCGCTCGACGACCTTAATCTCAGGCTCGAGGCGTTGCGCGAAACCATGTCCTCTCCCGAGAACCACGCGCACTGAACCTACTGCAAGGAAAAGGGAGGAACCGGATCCGGTTCCTCCCCGAGAGAAGACAGCATCTACGCGGTCGCCGCAGCACCGCCATCACGAGGCTCCGCTCGCCAGCGCCGGCCAACACGCCTTATCTCTAGGCGGAGTTGGCCCTCCAGTCCGGTCTTTCGTCCTCCTCGGCGACGGACCCTTGCTCAGGACGGCGGGTCGGGACGCCGCTCAACTCCTGCCGGGACTCGGCTACCGAGACGAGCGAATCCTCAAACCAGCTCTCCAGCTGTCCCATGACGCGATCCCGATAGACCTCCGAACCCCTCGCAACCTCCTCGGCGTAGTTCTCGGCGCGCTCGATGACCTCACCCGCCCGGCGACGCGCCCTCCCGTACAGCTCCGTCTCAAGCGCCAGCTCGTCCGCGCGCCTGTGCGCGTCCTCCACTATGCGCCTCGCCTCTTCCTCCGCAGCCGCCACAACCGCACCGCATTCCCGGCGTATCGCCTCAGCCTCAGAGAGCTCGGCAGGTAGCGACCTCTTCAACTCATCCAGCAGCTCGAGCAGGTCCGTCCGGTCTACGACCGCCCTCCCCTTGCGCATCGGTACGCTGGACGCATCCTCGAAGATCGCCTCCAACTCGTCCAATACCCCGCTTATGTACTGCATGTCTTCTCTCATGGTTCACAACCCTAGCACGCCTATTCAGGCTACGCTAGGCTTTCTGAAAGTATTTTTCGATGCTTTACCTTAAGTTAAGGTAGAATATAATCTTAAGGTTAAGTCTAATCCGGTTGCGCTCTCTTGGCGGTAGAGGTGCGGGCATAGTATTCCGAATTTTCGGCTTGAATAAGCCATTTACGCCCTTTTATCCACAGGAATGCCCGCAGAATGGCATATATCAACTTCCGGTTCAGGGATGTAAAGTACGTCCGAGACGGGTCTGGGGGCAGCCTGCTCAGCGGCTGGCGTAAACGGCGAAGCCTATGGCGATGAGGGCGGGGAAGATCCTGAAGAGGTTGCCACCGGTCATCAGCTCTTGGGCGAGGAACGGGGAGTAGGCGAGGAGCACGGAGACGCCGGAGATGGCCATGGCGATGGGACCACCGTTGCGTCCTCCGGCCCTGTGGATCAGGGTACCGGCGCCATAGCCTGCGGCGGCTGAGAGAATGAGGTTACCTGCGGGGATGCGGAAGATGGCATAGACGACCGCGACGCCGAGAAGGGCTACGGCGAGGCCGGCGAGCACGCTCTTGGCTATCTGTCCGGTCTTCATTACGCCGGCCCGTGCGCCGCGGGGCAGGCGGGCGTCGTCCGGGCATTTGATGCCCACATCGGTCTGTACCATGCACTCGGTGCAGATCGGGCGTCCGCAGGTAGCGCAGGAGACGCGAGTCTCGCGCCTGGGATGACGGTAGCAGTACATCTGTTCGGCCAACTAGAAACCTTTCCGTTCGAGGCGGCAGATCTCGGCACGGGGCATCAGCACCAGCTCCCGCCTGTAGCTGCGGTGGACCTCCCGGATCGCACGGGCGTGCTCTATCTCTTTCTTCCGCAACTCCTCGCGCAGGCGGCGGTTCTCCTCTTCAAGTTTCGCCATGCGCCTCTCGAGGTCCAACACCTTTCTCACCCCGGCGAGATTCATACCCATCTCCTGGGTGAGCTTCTGGATGTAGCGGCCGAGTTCGACGTCCTCCTGGGAGTAGAGCCGGGTGTTCTTGAGGCTCTTGCGCGGCGTGAGCAAGCCTTTCTGCTCATACATCCGCAAAGTCTGCGGGTGGACCCCGATGAGCTCGGCCGCCACACCGATCATGAACAACGGTCGTCGTCTCAAGTCCATGATGCCGCCTTCTTGAATAGCTCCTCGCGCACGTTCTCATCCCTCTCACGCTGGAGCGCCTCAAGTATCTCACGCTCGCGCTTCCTGAGCCTCTTGGGCACCACCAGCCTGGCACGTACGATGAGATCTCCCCGCTCGCCGCTGCGCGAGCGCAGCTTCGGTGCCCCCGCGCCCCGCACCCTGAACCTCTTGCCATCCTGGGTACCCGGCGGAAGCCTGAGCTTCACGGTGCCGCCGTCCGGCCGGGGCACCTCTATCTCCGAACCCAAAGCCGCCTCGGCGAAGCTCACCGGCACCTCCACCACGAAGTCGTCGCCTCGCCGCTCAAAGACCGGATGCT
>JBFLXF010000309.1:0-3903 GCA_040757515.1 Actinomycetota bacterium | reverse complement strand
AGCGGCAGCGTCCGCTCACCACGCGCATCACGCTCAGGCGCCCGGCGTAGGGGTCCACGTAGGTCTTGAAGACGTAGGCCGAGAACGGGCCGGTCTCGTCACAGACCATCTCCTTGCCGTCCTCGGTGGTCCAGCGCGTGCGGTCGGTGGGACTCGGGGCGCTCCCGGCGATGGTGTCAAGGAGCCGGTCCACCCCGATCATGCGCTCCGCGCTCACCGCCACCACCGGGATGATGAGGCCGTCCACGATACCCTTCTTGATCCCCTCGAAAGCCTCCTCGGCCGTGATCTCCTCGTCGGCCAGGTACTTCTCGAGCAGGGTGTCGTCGCTCTCGGCGATGGCCTCGAAGAGCTGGGTCTTGGCGGCGTCCACCTCGCCCTCCATACCCGCCGGGATCTCCTCGCGCTGCTCACCGTCCACGAAGGCGATGCCGCTGAGCAGCCCGTAGACCCCACGGAGGCCGTCCTCTCTTCCGATAGGCAGGTTGAGCGGGACGACCGACTGACCGAACCGCTCGCGCAGCTGCTCTATGACCTGCCCGAAGTCCGTCCTCTCGCGGTCGAGGTGGTTGACGGCGATGATGTGCGGGATGTCTTCTCTCTCCCCGCGCCGCCAGACCCTCTCGGTGACGACCTGTATCGGGTCCTGGGCGTGCACGACGAGTATGGCGCAGTCGGCTACCCTCTGGGCGATAAAGGCGTCACCGATAAAACCCCCGTCGCCGGGGGTGTCGAGGACGTTGATCTGGCGCCCCTTCCACTCGAACTGGGCGACGCTCAGCCCGAGTGTCATCCCGCGCTCGGCCTCGTCCTCGGAGTAGTCCAGGACGTTCCCGGCCGGACCGCTCCTCCCCGAGGCGAGCCCGATCATGCCCTCAGCTATAGCGGTCTTGCCGCTGCCCCGGTGGCCGATCAGGCACACGTTTCGGATCGTTGCCGGCTCTGCAGCCACGGGATTCCTCCTTTCTCAGCCAACCTTATCCCCTCCCCGCCGCTTGGACGGGAGGTCCAGCTTAACGCACGGGGAACGCTCGCGCAGCCCCGGCGCCGGATCATCCTCGAGAGCACGTGGTGCTATCATCGGCGCGTGAATCTCTTCTCCGACCTCGCCACAACGCTGCGCCGGGCCCTCGCCCGGACGGTCGCGGCCGTGGCGGGCCTGTGCGTCGTGATACTGCTCTCAGATCACGGCCTCTGCCTCGACCCCGAGCACGGCCTGCCGCTGCTCGCGGCGATGGGCACGGTCGGGTGCGTCGGGCAGCTTCTGGCCTTTCTCTCCAGGCTGCGGCTCGGGCCGGGCGGCGCTCCCGCCGTGTCCCGGCCCCTCTCGGGCCCCGCGCTGGCGCCCGAGAGGGCGAAGCGCGGCGAGGACTGGCCGCTCCTCGTGGCGCTGCTGTTCGGGCGGATCACGGTGCTCCTCTCCGGTCTCGGCGGCTGGGTAAAAGCGCGGCAGCCCGCGCCCCTCTAGGCACGCCTCTCAACCGTGCCTTTTGGGCCGCGAGACGCGAGCCCGCAAACCTCGCCCCGAAGGAGGCCCATGCTCCAGACACTCAGAGACATCTTCGACCCGCTCTTCGATCTGATGGGCGCCACGCTCTCGACTTTTCACGGATGGGGGGCACCGTGGTGGCTCTCTATAGTAATGCTCACCGTCGCGGTGCGCGCCCTGCTCTTTCCTCTCACCTTCAGGCAGGTGAGGAACATGCGCAGAATGCAGGACCTCAAGCCGGAGATGGACCGCATACGAGAGAGACATAAAGACGACCCGCAGAGGCAGCAACAGGAGATGATGGAGCTCCACAGGGAACGCGGCGTCAACCCGCTCGGCGGCTGCCTGCCGCTCATGGTGCAGATCCCCATCTTCCTCGTCCTCTACTACACGATAAAGGAGTTCGAGCACCTGGAGAGCTTCAGGACCGGCGGCCTGCTCTGGTTCCGGGACCTCACCGTCGCCGATCCCCTCTACCTCCTGCCCGTCGCCTACGTGCTCACGATGATGGCCTCTCAGGAGCTGACGATCCGCAACACCGCCCCCCAGCAGGCGCAGATGATGCGCTTTCTGCCCGTCGTCTTCGGCCTTTTCCTCTTCCGCTTTCCCGCCGGACTCTTCGTCTACTGGATCTCCTCGAACATCATAACTTTCCTGCAGAATTATCTGATCTACTACGTCCTCCCCCACAAGCCCCACAGCGATCCCGGCGACGCCGGAGAAGCAGAACCACCGTCCGGGAGACCATCGCGTACGAACGCCGGAAACGCCGCCAAATCCGCAAAGAGAAAACGCCGCAAGAAGGCCGGCAAGAGGCGCTAGGACGCCCCCCTTCGTCCTCGCCCGAAAGACCGCCTTGTGACGCCTCCGCCACACATAACATCCATGTGGATGCTCACAGGACGTCATAAGGATGTCGAAAGCCTAGAGAAGATCACGATCAACATGGCGCCGGCGGATCTCGGTCAGATAGATCTGCTGGCGCGGAAAGGCTTCTACCAGAAGCGCACGGACTTTATCCGGACGGCGATCCGCAACCAGCCGGCCGGACACGCCGAAGCGGTCAGGGAGACGGTATCCCGCAGAGAGCTGGTGCTGGGCATCCAGCACTACGGTCGCCGCGACCTCGAAGCGGTGCGGACGGCGGGCGAGAAGCTCGAGATACGTGCTCTGGAGCTGGCGAGCATCGCGGAGGACGTGGACCTCGAGCTCGCCCTGGACACCATAGGCTCCATCGTCGTGCTCGGCGCCTTTCGGGCCAGCCCGGCCGGGAAGGAACGGGTAGTAGAGCCGCCCTAACAGCGACGGTGCGCAAGGGGAAGATCCAGGGCGGGTACGCCTACACCCACGCCTCCTATCGCGACGCGGACGGAGAAGTCCTCGCGGAGCGGTGGACCGTCCACGGGCTCGGGCACGCCCGGTCTGGCAGTAGCCCGGACGGCTCCTGCACCGGCACCAAGGGGCCGGACGCCTCCGCGGAGATCATGCGGTTCTTCCAGGAACGGCGGTACCGGGACTGACCGATGAGAGGCCGCACCCGCGCTGGCCCGGCTCCGAGGAGGCACCGCGCAAGAGAAGACGCCCCGGCGGACAAGCCGGGGCGTCTGGCACGGGAGACCCTTTGGTCCTACACCATGAGCATCACGGGGTTCTCGAGTACGCGCTTGACCTCGGCCATGTAGAGGGCGCCGTCGCGGCCGTTGGCGATGCGGTGGTCGGCCGAGAGGGTAAGCTTCATGAATTGCGCGGGGACGATCTCGCCGTTCTCGTCGTAGGAGGGACGCCTCTGGATGCTGGAGACGGCGACTATCGCGGCCTGCGGCGGGTTTATTATCGCGGTGAAGCTCTCCACCCCGAACATGCCCATGTTGGAGACGGTTATCGTGCCGCCCTGGTACTCGTCGGGCTTGAGCTTGCCCTCCCGGGCGCGCGAGGCCAGATCCTTCGACTCGCGCGAGATGGTGGCGAGCCCCTTGCTCCCTATGTCCCGGATGACGGGCGTGATCAGGCCCGCGTCCAGCGCCACGGCCATCGCCATATCCACCTTCTCGTGCAGTTCGATGCCCTTGCTCGTCCAGAGGGCGTTGAGGTTGGGGTAGTTCCTGAGGGCCACGGCGCACGCCTTCATCACAAAGTCGTTGACCGAGAGCTTCACGCCCTCGTCGGCGAGCTGCTCGTTGAGCTGCTTGCGCAGTTCCATGGCCGCGTCCATCTTCACCTCGACGGTGGCGTAGAAGTGCGGGATGTGCTGCTTGGCCTCCGTCATCCGCTCGCCGATGACCCGCTGCATCCGGGTCGGCTCGACGAGCTGTGTTCCCGGCGCCTCCGTCGGCTCCGGCAGGCGAGCGGGCTGTATGCCCGCCTGCGGCTGCGCCTCCGCGGGCGCGGCCTCGGGCGCCTCGGCCCGCCCGGCG
>JBFLXF010000308.1:0-3912 GCA_040757515.1 Actinomycetota bacterium | reverse complement strand
CTCGCCGACGTCCCCCGCGCCGTAGACGACCTGGAGGAGACCTTCGGGGAGGCCCTCGATCAGCTCCGCCATCCGGCGCGTCGCCAGAGGAGTCTCCTTGGAGGGCTTGAGGATCACGGCGTTCCCGGCCGCGAGCGCCGGGGCGACCTTCCAGGCGGCCAAAAGCAGCGGGTAGTTCCACGGCACGATGCAGGCCACGGTGCCGACCGGTTCCTTGATCACCAGCGCCAGCTGCTGCGGCTCGATGGGGGCCGGGAGGTAGCCGACGGAGTCGCGGGCGATCTCGGCGTAGTAGTCGAAGCAGGCCGCCGTCCAGCCTACCTCGTCATGGTTCTCGATGTAGGGCTTGCCGCCCTCGAGCGTCATGATCTCGGCCAGCTCGCCGGCGTGCTCCCGCAGCGTGCGCGAGATCTCGTGGAAGATCTCCGCCCGGTCGAGCCCCGCGAAGCCGCGCCACTCCGCAAGGCCCCGCCGCGCCCTCCCGGCGGCGGCGTCGAGCTCTTCGGCGGTGGTGGTCGGGACCTCCTCGATGCTCTCTTCGGTCGCCGGGTTGATGACGTTGAGGCGTCCGTTCTGCTCCGGCATGGCCTAGGCATCCTCCTTCCGCATGAAGATCTTGCTGCCGCCAAAGATAAGGACGACGGTAACGAGCAGGATCACGGTCGAGAGCGCGTTTATGACGGGGCTCACCCCGAACTTGATCATGGAGTAGATCTTCAGGGGCAGCGTGCTCGACCCGACCCCGGAGACGAAGAACGTGATCACGAAGTCGTCGAACGAGAGCGTGAACGCTAGCAGCGCCCCCGCCATCACGCCCGGCAGTATGAGCGGCAGCGTCACGCGCAGGAACGTCTCGACCGGGGTCGCCCCGAGGTCCTGGGCGGCTTCTTCCAGCGAGCGGTCCATCCCGGAGAGCCTCGCGCGCACCACGATGGTGACGAACGAGATCGTAAAGGCGACGTGGGCGATGATGATCGTGGTCACCCCCAGCGCGAACCCGGCGGCGACGAAGAAGACCAGCAGGCTCACGCCGACCACTATCTCCGGCATCACGGTCGCCGCGTAGATCGCCGAGTCGGCGACCGTCTGTCCCCGGAAGCGGTGGCGAGAGAGCGCCAGCGCCGCCAGCGTCCCGATCACCGTCGAGATCGCCGTCGCCGTCACGCCGACGATCATGGAGGTCTCGAAGGCGTCGAGCACGGACTGGTCGCGCAGGAGCTCGCCGTACCACTGCGTCGAGAAACCGGTCCATACCTGCGTCGAGCGGCTGGAGTTGAACGAGAAGGCGATCAGGACGGCTATGGGGGCGTAGAGAAAGAGGTAGACGAGGGCGGCGAGCAGCAGCAGCGCCCGGTCGGGCAGCCGGCTCACGCCCTTGTGCACGGGTCCTGTCTTGACGGTCACCCTACACCCCCTCCAGCTTCCCGGTACCGACCTTGCGGATGTAGAAGAGGATCGCGCCGAGCAGCAGCACGGCGAGCATCACCGAGAGCGCACTGCCGAAGGCCCAGTCTCGGGCCTGCAGGAACTGGTTGCGGATCAGATTCCCCGTGAAGACGGTCTGCGAGCCGCCGAGGAGGTCCGGGATGACGAACTCGCCCGCCGAGGGGATGAAGACCAGGATGCTGCCCGCGATGACGCCCGGCATGCTTATGGGGAAGGTGACGCGCCAGAAGGTCTGCCAGCGGTTAGCGCCCAGGTCGTTCGCCGCCTCCTTGAGCCTCACGTCGAACTTCTCGAGCGCCGCGTACAGGGGGAGGACCATGAACGGCAGGTAGGAGTAGAGCATCCCCATAAGGACGGCCTGCGGGGTGAAGATCAGGTTCAGGGGCTCGTCGGTTATCCCGAGGAACTGCAGCGTCTTGTTGGCGAGCCCGTTACCGCTCAGGATGACGACCCAGGCGTAGGCCCGGATGAGGAGGCTCGTCCAGAACGGGACCATGACCATCAGGATGAGGGCGGTGCGCCACCCGCCGCCCTTGAAGACGATGAAGTAGGCTAGCGGGTAGCCCAGGGCCAGGCACAGCAGCGTGTTTATCCCGGCGATAACGAAGGTGCGGACTATGATCTCCAGGTACAGCGGGTCGAAGACCTTGAGGTAGTTCGACGGGTTGAAGCCGAGCGTTATGCCGCCGTAGACCCCGCTCGTCCCGAACGAGTACGCCAGGATGAGCAGCAGCGGCACCACGAAGAAGAGCCCGAGCCAGAACGTCACCGGCGCGAGCAGCGCCGCGAGCCTCAAGGACCAGCCACTTCTCTGCCCTTCCATGCTAGGCGCTCTTTACTTCGGTGAAGATGCGCTCGTACTCGCGGGTCGCCTCGCCGGTGTCCTCGATGACCTCCAGCCTGTCGAAGACCTCCGGTGGCGGCGAGTAGGTTGGTATCTTCTTCAGCGCCTCGTCGATCATGGGCAGCGCGGCCTCGTTGGGCGTGCTGTAGTAGGTGTAGTTGGAGAGCTTCGCTCCGACCTCTGCGTCGAGGATGTGGTTTATGAACTTGTGGGCGTTGTCCGGGTGCGGTGCGCCCTTGGGGATCGACATGTTGTCCGTCCAGCGGGTCGCTCTGGGTTTGGGGATGATGTAGTCGAGGTCGGGGTTCTCGGAGACGGCGAGGAAGGCGTCGCCGGAGTAGACGTGGCCGATCAGGAGGTCTCCGTTTATGACCGCGGGGCGGACCTCCGTCGAGGCGAAGTAGCCGCGCAGGAGAGGTTTCTGCTTCTTGAGCTCCGCCTCGGCCTCCGCCAGCTCGTCGGGGTCCGTGGAGTTCACGGAGTAGCCGAGCTTGTAGAGGGCGGCCCCCAAGGTCTCGCGCACGTCGTTGAGCATGGCGATCTTGCCGTCGAACTGTGGGTCCCAGGCGGCGTCCCAGCTGTCTATCTCGCCGATCTCGGCCCTGTTGTAGAGCAGGCCGGTGGTGCCCCACTGGTATGGGACGCTGTACTCGTTGTCCGGGTCGTAGGGAAGGCCCCTGAAGTTCTCACCGATGTTCTCGAAGTTGGGGATCTTGTCCATGTCGAGCGGCTGGAGGACGTCGGACTTGATCATGATAGAGACCATGTAGTCGCTTGGGACGATGACGTCGTAGCCCGTCCCTCCGGCCTGCAGTTTGGCGAGCAGCTCTTCGTTTGAGGAGTAGAAGTCCTGCGTGACCTTTATCCCGGTCTTCTCCTCGAAGCTCGGGATCGTGCTCTCGGCGACGTAGTCGGACCAGTTGTAGAGGTTGAGCTGCTTCTCTTCGGAGCCGCCTCCACCGCCACCGCCCTGTTGGGGCGTCGTGTTCGGCTGGCAGGCCAGTATGGAGAGCGTCGAACCGGCGACGCCGGCGGCTCCCACCGCCTTGAGGAAGCTTCTCCTGGTGTATGTCCTTTCCATGCCTAACCTCCCAGCACCAGACAGTTGTGGGCGTCCCAGGCCACCCTCACCTCTTCTCCCACCGCCGGTCCCGCGGCGTCGTGGGCGTTCTGCTGGTGTACCACCAGCCTCTCGCCGCCCTCCATCTCCAGGATGTACTGGGTGCTGACCCCGAGGTAGACGACCTGTCTTACCGTCGCGGCCGCCACGTTGTCGCCCGCTTCTCCAAAGCGCACCTTCTCGGGCCGGATCGCCGCGTGAGCCTCCTGGCCCGCCTCCGGACCGCCGTCTCGCGCGACAGCCTCGACCCGCGTGCCGCGCGGGGTGCGCAGCGTCACCCGCTCGCCGTCTGTCGACTCCACCTCTCCCGAGAAGATGTTCGTCTGCCCGATAAACCCGGCGACGAAGCGGTTTGCAGGGTACTCGTAGAGCTCGGCGGGGTTCGCCACCTGCTGAACGACGCCCTCGTTCATCACCGCGATCCTGTCGCTCATCGTGAGCGCCTCTTCCTGGTCGTGGGTGACGTAGACGAAGGTGATGCCGACCTCGTGCTGCAGGTTTC
>JBFLXF010000307.1:0-3933 GCA_040757515.1 Actinomycetota bacterium | reverse complement strand
CGCGCGGGTGCTGCTGCATCAGCCGCACGTGCAGGGTGTCGGGGGGCAGGTCTCGGACGTGGAGATCCACGCGCGGGAGCTGGTCGAGCAGAAGCGGCGGGTGAACGAGATCCTGGCCCATCACACGGGCCGGCCCTTCGAGAAGATCGAGCGCGACACCGACCGGGACTACATAATGGGGGCCGGTGAGGCCGTCGAGTACGGCGTGATAGACAGGGTGATAGGCCGGGTGGGGGAGAGCCAGGCCGGGTAGGAGTCCGTGGTTCTGAGGAGACATGCGAGGCATGAACCTTACGCACGAGTACATCCGGCACCGGGCGGGGTATTCGTTCGGAGCGGGGTGCTGCTGGATCCGGATCTACGAGGGCGAGCCGGGCGACGCGCCGGTCGTCCTCTGCGAGGAGGTGCCGGGCGTGGGCGCCGACCTCGCCGAGATGTCCTCCCAGCTCGCCGCCGAGGTCATAGGCGAGCACTTCACGGGTGGCCTACCGGACCTGCCGCGCCCGCTGCTCTGGATCGAGCGCCGGGTACGGAGGCGGGGACCGGGCCGGTACTACCTGCTCACCTTCCCCTCCTACGTTCCCCGGCCCGCCGCCCCGGGCTTTGTCCGGCGCGTCACCCTGGGCGCGCCCGACCGGGAGCCTCTAAGTCCTGAGGAGGTCGCCGTTCTCGTCGGCGAGATGTTCTAGCGGCCGAGCAGGCGCCGCCAGAGGGGCTTTCTCTGCGGAGGGAGCGGTTCGCGGGAAGTTTGGCGCTTTAGGAGGTCGATAAGGACCTCGCGGTGGATCACCTGCACCTCCATGCCGCCCTCCAGATTCTCGGGCGGCGGGCTCACGGCGACGTACTCGACCTCCTCTCCCTGGTACTCCAGGAGCTCGATCAGGGTCTCCGCCGACACCTCTGCCGCGCGCCATTCCTTTCCGAAGTCCCCGGTGGAGTCCAGAAACTCCTCGGCCTCCTCTATGGAGCCGAAGAGCGGGATCGCCTCGCCGTCGTCGAGCACGATGGCCAGCAGCTCGTCCTCGACCTCCGGTCCGCCGACTATTACCACGTGCGTCGCTCTCGGATCCACGCGCGAATGTCTCCTCCTGCTGCGCCGGCACGAACGAAGAGGCCCCGCTAATTGTACGGAGCCTCGAAGCGTTGCGCCTGTATGCTGCCTCTATGAGTCGTCGGTAAGCGGCGAGGAGTTTGGGGTAGTGAGGCCGATGCCGGGACCATCCGGAGTCTCCACCACGTCAAGGGTACTGCCGTCGAGCGCCTCGCTGACCGGCGCCGCGATGTGCAGCAGGCTCATGCCCTCGTGCTCGACGACCTGGTCCCCGCCCTGCGGCTCGCCGGCGGCGAGGCCGATACTGGTCTCCCCGCTAGTCTCGTCCACCACAGGGTCCAGGCGCAAGACCGTGCCCTCGGGGTGCTCCACCTGCAGGAACAGCTCCTTGGCCTCTTCGGTTACCGTGATCAATGGCTCTCCTTTCCCGCCCGGACATGCCGGGGGTGCGGAGCGTGCAGTTTCGGCCTCTCAAGCTATCATCCATGCGCAGGATTTAAAGCAAACCCTCAACCCTGACTTCGGACTTGATGCGTCGCCGATCGCCCGGCGTCTCCGGTAGAGAGAGGACCCGAGAGAGCTTATGGACGAGAGGAAGATGGGGTGTTGGAGGGGGCTACGGAGCAGCCCGGGCTAGCCCGGCTGCGGGCGCCAGAGGCGCGCGATCAGGATCGTCAGCAGTACGGCGGCGACGAGCCTGACGGCGAGCAGGGGCAGGACGGGGATGCCCAGGGGGACGAAGATCAGGGTGTCCTCCACGACGGCGTGGCAGGCGCACAGGAAGAGCACGATGAGAGAGATCTCACGGCGCGAGAACTTGTGTTCTCTTACCTGCTCCAGGATCACGCCCGCTCCGAAGGCGAGTCCGAAGAGCAGCCCGCCCGCCATCGTAACCGCCCCGCGCGCCGGTATCCCCATCGGGCGCATCAGCGGCCGGACGAGCCCGGCGAACGCGTCGAGCGCGCCGACGTCGCGCAGCACCCGTATGAAGACCATCACCGGGATCACGATGAGCGCGAGCTGCACCACACCCGAGACCGCCGCGCCCAGAGCGTTCGTCACCACCTCCGCCCAGCCCGAGGGTTCCTCTCCCGACGGCGCCACTAGCCCGTAGCGGGCCGTCGCCTCCCCGCCGCCCCAGAGGGCGTTCGCGGCGAGGGCGGCGCCCGCGGCGAGCAGGACCCGGAACGCCACAACGAGCGAGACGCTCACGCCCACCCGCCGGCAGACCGCCGCCTCGACCGGCAGAGAGTGCGAGAAGGAGAGCATCAGGGCGAGGATAAAGACCTGCTTCACCGTGAGCTCCATCGCCAGCACCGCGCCGATGGCGGCGTAGAGGTTCAGGAGGTTGCCGAGCACGAGCGGGACCGCCGCCTCGTCGGGCAGCCCGAAGAGCCCCATCACCGGCGCGAGCCAGGAGAGAAGCGTCTCGTAGAGCGGCGTGTAGCGCAGCACCGAGACCGCGAGGGTCACCGGGAAGATCACGACGCCGAGCTCCCACGTCGTCCTGAGCCCGCTCTTTATGCCCTCGCGCCAGGAGACGCGGCGCAGGGCTTTGCCGGCCCGGATCACGAGAGCAGCTCTTCGAACGCCGCCTCGTCGAGCACCGGGACCCCGATCTCTCTGGCCCTCTCCAGCTTCGAGCCGGCATCCTCCCCGGCGAGCACGTAGTCGGTGTTCCTGCTCACGGAGGAGGTGAAGGTGCCGCCAGCCGCCTCGATCCTCTCGACGTAGTGGCTTCTGGGCCGGCTCAGGGTGCCGGTGATGACGACCCTCTTGCCCGCGAGCGGCCCCTCCGCCGGCCCGGACTCCTCCCTCTCGAAGTTGAGCCCCGCCGCCATGAGGCGCTCGACGAGGGAGCGGTTGTCCTCCAGCGAGAAGTACTCCACGACCGCCCGCGCGACGACCTCGCCGACGCCCTTTATCCCGGAGAGCTCCTCGACTGAGACGCCGCGCATCAGGTCCTTGCCGGAGAAGCGGGAGGCGATGAGCTCCGCCGTTACCGACCCGACGTGCCGGATGCCCAGGGCGAAGAGGACCCGCGAGAAGGGCTGCTCCCTGCTCCTGTCTATCGCCCGGATCAGGTTCTCCGCGCTCTTCTCGCCGAAGCCCTCGAGCGGCGAGATCTGCTCGGCCCGCAGCCCGTAGATGTCGGCGACGTCCCTTATGAGGCCGAGGTCGAAGAAGCGCCTCGCGACCTTCTCCCCGAAGCCCTCGATGTCCATCGCGCCCTTCGAGACCCAGTGGATGATGTGCTCGAGCGCCTGCGCCGGGCAGCGGGCGTTCACGCAGCGGGTGACCGCCTCCCCCTCCGGGCGGCTCACCGGCTCGCCGCAGACGGGGCAGTGCGTGGGCATCGCGAACTCGCGCTCGTCGCCGCTTCGCTCCTCGGGGACTGCGCGGGCGACCTGCGGGATCACGTCTCCCGCCCGCTCTATGACCACCGTGTCCCCGATGCGAACGTCCTTCTCCTTTATATAGTCTTCGTTGTGCAGGGTGGCGCGTGAGATCACGACGCCTCCCACGTTGACCGGCTCGAGGACCGCCTGCGGCGTTAAAGCGCCGGTCCTCCCGACGGTGACGATGATGTCGAGCAGCTTCGTCCGCCCCGCGAGCGGCTCGAACTTGAAGGCTATCGCCCAGCGCGGCGCCTTCTGCACCGAGCCGAGACGCTCCTGCTGCTCCCGGGAGTCCACCTTCACGACCACGCCGTCGGCCTGGTAGGGGAGCGACTCTCGTTGTGCGGCCCACCTCCGGCACTCCTCGATCACGGCTTCTATCGAGTCGTGCACCGTGTGCGGGTTGACGCGCAGCCCGTAGCTCTTTAAGGCGGCAAGGGCTTCCGAGTGGCTCGCGTAGTTCTCGTAGCCCTCGCCGACACC
>JBFLXF010000306.1:0-3957 GCA_040757515.1 Actinomycetota bacterium | reverse complement strand
CCCCTGCTCCGCCCAGCGCTCTGAAGGAGAGCGTGGGCCGGTGCCGGGGTGGCGCGCCGTTCCCCGCCCGCCGCTGTTCCTCAGTCGCGTTCTGGCGCGCTGGAGAAGGGTCCTGTTCTTCAGCGTCCGCGGGACTTGACTCCCGTGGTCGGGCGTCGCCGCGCAGGTCGGTGTGGGCCTGCAGGACCCTGCCCATGAACTCCAGCAACCGCGCTGTCTGCGCCGCCGAGTCCAGGGAGTTGGGCAGAGAGCCAACCTCGTTCTTCACGGCGCGCACCAACAGCTCCCCGAAGCCTCTGTCGGTGAAGCGCGCGTTCTGAAGAGCGCTCTTGATCCTGTCTCTCTCCGCGACCGCACGCCCGAGCTCCTCATGCATCTCCTCCAGGCGCTCGGCGGCTCTCGAGTAGGCGTTCCGCTCGCTCTCCAGTGCACGCTCCAGTTGGGAGACGCGCCGCTCCAGCTCGATGACGCGCTCCTCCGTTCGCTCCCTGGCCTCTATGGCCGCGGCGGTCTGCTCCTGAGCCTCGCGCACCATCGCCGAGGTGTCCCTGCGCTCCTCGGTGAGGACCTCTATCTCCGCGGCGAGCGCCGAGGCCCTCTCTTTGGCGGTCCGGTTGGCGAAGGCCAGCTGCTCGTTTTCGCGCTTGAGGTCCTCGAGCCTCGACTCCAGCTCTCTGAGACGGGCGTCCTCTGAGGCGCGTCTCTTCTCCCGGCTGTTCTCCTCTTTCCAGCTCTCGATGAGGGACGAGACTACGTCCTCACTCACCTCCCCGTCGGTACTCAAGGCCGCGAGCAGGAGCCCCTCGGTGGTGTGCTTCTCCGAGAGCGCCTCCAGTTCCTCAACCGAGACGTTCTCCACAGCCTCGTAGGTCTCCGGTGGGATCTGCTCCCCTACGGCGGTCCTGAACGCGCCCCAGGCGGCGGGATCCTGGAAGATCCTGCGCGAGAGCCCCTTGAGCATCTGCGTGCTCCCTCCGGACTTGCGGGTGAGGGCGTCGGCCTGTATCCCCCGGGGCAACAGAACCTCATCGAGCCCCGGAACGGTCTTGCACAGCTCCGCCAGAGCACGACGGGTGTCTAACCGGCCCAGGCGTTTTAGTACGAGTTCCTCGGGCAGCTTCTCGGGCGGAAGTCTCCGAGTCTCCTCCTGCGAGCCGCCTTCGTCGGGCATCCCATCTTCAATTCTGTCGCCTCTGGGTATGGGATCTGACATGAGGTCTCCTTCCGAGGATGTTAATGTGGTTCGTAACCTTCATACGCAGGAAATTCTATCACGGGCCCCTTTTGGCCCCTGTTCGCTTCCCTTTGAGCGGGCCTTCGTCTACACTGGCCATATGGCAGCGCATCTCGCCGACGAGAAGGTTCGTGTGCGGGCGTATTCGCCCGGAAGATACCCCATACTGGTCGTCGAGCTGGCCTCAAAAGAGCTTCGTACCCTCTACTTTGAGACCGGCTATGACCTGGAAAGTTCCAAGCCCGTAGAGGAAGAGTGGCTGCAGGATAACGCCATAGGCCGCCACAGCTTCGTGGCGGTCGATCCTCCGCGCGAGGTGGCTGCGGACGGACTCTCCGGGTACGTGCGCAGGGAGCTTCTCAAAGAGCCGGCTTAACGGTCCGGCTTATCTACCCGTCGCCGCCGTTCCCGCGTCGGTCTTCCTGGGGCCGCTGAGATGGACGCTGGCCGTCCTGACCAGAGTCTCGGTTATTTCGCCCGCCTTCATCGCCGCTCCGTCCCCCGTCGGGGTTCGACTCGTTTCCGGGACGCGCCTCGGGCGGAGTCGTGATCTCCGGCTCGGGCGGTCCGCTGCTGTAGAAGAGCGTAACGACCGAGCCCTGTTCGAGCACCGTCCCTGCTGTGGGGGCCGTCCTGACCACCGTGTTTGGCGGTTTGTTGCTGCGGACCCGCTGCGTCTCGTAGGCGAGGCCGACACTGGCCAGCGTTGCCGCCGCAGAGCTCACGTCCTGGCCCACTACGTTCGGGACCTCGACCGGAGCCGGTCCGGCGCTGATGGTGATGTCCACCGCGCTGCCCTCCTCGACCTCGACTCCCGGTCGAGGGTTCTGGTCCAGGACGCCTCCTTCGGCGATCTCGGTGCTGTGAGCTTCGCTGACATCGCCGAGTTCGAGGTTGCTCTCTTCAAGGAGGGCTGCTGCCTGGTCGGTCGTGTAGCCATAGGGTATGTCCGGGACGGCGACCATCTCCGGACCGGTGCCGACCGTGATCCTGACCTCTGATCCCACGTCAGCCGTGCCACCCTCGGGGTTCTGATCGATGACCTGTCCGGCCTTCTCCTCGGAGCTCTCCTTCTCCTCGACACGCACCTCGAAGCCGGCCTCCTCCAGCGCCTTCTGAGCCTCCTCGGCGGGCTGGCCTACCACGCCCGGCACTTCATTCCGGCCGCTGGCTACTGTCACGCTTATCTCCGAGCCCTCGCGCAGCCGCTCTTTGGCTTCCGGATCCTGGCTCAAGACCGTGTCTTTCGGCTCGGGGCTGTTCTCCTCGCCCTCTCTAACGACCTCGAAGCGGTCGCCGGCCTTCTCCCTTGCCTTCTCCAGCGTAAGGCCCACAAGCTCCGGCACGTCCCGCATGGGCGGCGGCTCCTCGGCGGGCTGCAGGTAGTTGTAGGCGGCCCAGGCGAGTGGAGCCAGGATCAGCAGCGCGAGCAGGGCCAGAGCGAGCGGCAGCCAGCGGCGACGCCTCTCCCGCCCTCGCGGTGGGGGAGAACCCGCCTTCGTCGGGCTTGCGGTGGGCATCCGGCGGGTGAGCATCTCGGTGGTGGCGTTCGCCGGGTCCATGCCCGAGGCGGCGCGTTCCAGGTCCTCGATAAGCTCGTCGTCGGTGGCGTAGCGGTCCTTCGGATCCTTGGCGAGCAGGCGCATGCAGATGGCGTTCATGCCGTCCGGGATGGCGGGATCGACCTCCTTTGGCGGGCGGAGGTGTCCGTTTACGTGCTTCATGGCGATCCCTAAGGGCGTGTCGGCATCGTAGGGCAGCTCGCCGGTCAGCATCTCGTAGAGGACTACGCCCAACGAGTAGAGGTCGCTCTGTATGCCTACCGGCTCGCCCATCGCCTGCTCGGGCGAGATGTAGTGAGCGGTGCCCAGAATCGAGCCGGTTCGCGTCATGGTCGAGGAGGAGGCGGCGCGCGCGATGCCGAAGTCCGTCACTTTCACATCGCCTGAGGCGGTGATGAGGATGTTGTGCGGCTTTATGTCGCGGTGGATCACGCCGCGCTGGTGGGCGGCCCTCAAAGCCTCTGCGATCTGGAGCGCCACCGCCGCCGCGGTCCTGGGCGGCAACGCCCCCCGTTTGAGGATGCGGTCCTTGAGCGTGCCCCCGGGGAGATACTCCATCGCGATGTAGTAGGTGCCGTCCTCGGATTCGCCCCGGTCGTAGATGGAGACGATATTCGGGTGGGAGAGCGCTGCGGCGCTCTGCGCCTCGCGCTTGAAGCGCTCGACGAACTCCTCATCCTGAGCGTAGCGGTTGCTCATAACCTTGAGCGCCACGTTCCGGTCGAGGACGTTGTCGTGGGCCAGGTAGACGTCGGCCATTCCACCGCTACCGAGCGGGCGCACGATCCTGTAGCGATTGTCTACGAGCTGTTGCACGATCGTCGCATTATACCGGCACGCCTCCTAGTTCTCTGAGAACGGGTCTCCGGGGATACCCTCGGGTAGACTCTCTTGCAGCTCTTCCGGCAGGATGTCCTGGATGTCCGGGGCGCCCTGCGGCACGGCTGGTCGCTGGTTATCCGGGACGCTCCGGCCCTCGACGCCGAGGTGCGCCTCGATGAGGGTGCGCGCTATCGGGAGCGCCGCCCGCTCGCCGTCGCCGCCGTTCTCTACCAGCACGGCGACAGCTATCTGCGGGTCGTCGGCGGGCGCGAACGCTACAAACCATGAGTGCGGTGGCCGCGGCGGGACCTCCGCCGTGCCCGTCTTGCCGGCGACCTC
>JBFLXF010000305.1:0-3964 GCA_040757515.1 Actinomycetota bacterium | reverse complement strand
CCGGTACCTCAAGGAGATCTCCGAGGCACAGGGCTCTCCGATCGAGTCCGTAGCCTACATCCACGAGAGCTCCGAGTTCGGTACTAGCGTCTTCGAGGCCTTCGAGGAGGAAGCTCAGGAGCAGGGCATCGAGGTCGCGCGAGAGATCACCTACGACGCCCTGAACGTCAGCGACCTCACCTCCGAGCTCACCCAGGCCAAGGCCGCAAACGCCGACGCCATCGTCGCGACCGGCTACTACAGGGATGGGCTGCTGCTCGCCCAGGCCGCCGCGAACGTCGAGCCCGACGTGAAGGCCGTTTACGGCGTCGCAAACGGAGCGTTCGACCTCGACACCTTCCCCGAGGACGCAGGCGACAACGGGAACTACTACCTCAGCTCCAACTACCACTTCGACGCGACCAGCGATCGGGTGCAGGAGCTCCGGGAGAGGTTCGAGGAGCAAACCGGCGAGAGCATGCGCACGGCGGCGGTCTTCTCCTACCAGGCGGTCGAGGTAATCGCCGACGCGCTGGAGAGGGCCGGTTCTTCGGAGCCGCAGGAGCTGCGGGACGCCATCGCCGAGACCTCGCTGGAGACCGAGCTGTTCCCCTTCGACGGGCCGATCGAGTTCAACGACCGAGGCCAGAACGTCAACGCCCAGCCGATAGTGATGCAGGTGCAGGATGGGGAGGTCGTTCAGGTCTACCCGGAGAAGTATGCCCAGGAGGAGCCGATCTTCCCGGCAACCCCGTGGAGCGAGGGGCAGTAGCGGACCGCACATGACGGTCAAGGGACTCAAGGTCTCCGGGCGGTCCCTGGCCCTCCTCGGGCTGGGGATCGCCGCGCTCGCGCTCCTGCTCGTGTGGGGCGGGGAGGCGCTAGCCTGGGCTCAGGACAACCGGGTCGTGCTGGTTCAGGCGGTGGTCACCGGATTGCTCCTCGGCGGGGTTTACAGCCTCGTCTCGATGGGCCTGACGCTCATCTTCGGGGTGCTCGACATCCTGAACTTCGCGCACGGCGCCTTCATGGCGCTCGCGATGTACGCCTCCTTCGTGCTCGTGAGGAACGCCGGGTTCGGGCCCTACCTCTCGCTCCTGATCTCCGTGCCGCTGCTCTTCTTTATCGGGGCGCTCGTCCAGCGGGTCCTGCTGGACCGGGTCATGGACCAGCCGCACGAGAACCAGCTCCTGCTCACCTTCGGGCTCGCACTCCTCATAGAGAATGTGCTCCTCATGGTCTTCACGGCCACGCCGCGGACCGTGGAATTCCCCTACGCGCAGACCGGGATCCCGCTGGGCATCACTACGATCCAGGGCCCGCTCAACGTCTTCGGGGCGGTCGCCGACCTGCCCCGCGTGATAGCCTTCCTCGGCTCTTTGGTGATTGCCGGGGGACTTTTCTATCTCCTGCAGCGGACGAGCCTCGGCACGGCGATCCGGGCCGTCGCCGAGAACCCGGACGGGGCGGCGATGGTCGGGATAGACGTGCGGAGGATGCACGTGATCACCTTCGGCCTCGGTACCGCGTGCGTGGCGGCGGCGGGGACCCTGGTCCTGCCGTTCCTCTCGTTGCAGCCCACCACGGGAGAGCAGTTCAACGTCATAGCCTTCGTCGTGGTCGTACTCGGAGGACTGGGCAACGTGGTCGGGGCGCTCGTCGGGGGGATCCTGATCGGGCTAGTCCAGGAACTCGGCGGCGCCTTCGTACCCGGCGTGGACAAGCTGTTCTTCGTGTTCGTGGTCTTTGTCCTGACACTCCTGCTCAGGCCCCAGGGACTCTTCGGGAGGAAGTCGTGATGGAGGTGCTGCGGCGCTTCGACCGCGACCTGCTCGTCCTCGCCGCGGGCGTACTCGTGCTGATCCCCGTCCCCCTGTTCCTCTCCGGCTTCCTGCTCGAGGTCGCGATCCAGACCCTCCTCTTCGGACTTCTGGGCGTCGCCTGGAACCTCATGGGAGGGTTCGCCGGGCAGTTCAGCTTCGGGCACGCCGCCTTCTTCGGGATCGGGGCCTACGCCACCGCCGTCGTGGTTACGGACTACGGCCTCTCACCCTGGATCGGGATGCTGCTCGGGGCCGCGCTCGCGGCGGCGTTCGGGGTCCTGGTGGGCTTCCTCTCGTTCCGCTACGGGCTAAAAGGTGTCTTCTTCGCCCTGGCAACCTTCGCCTTCGCCGAGATGCTGCGCCTGATCTTTCGAAGTCTCGAAGCGGTAAACGCGGCGAGAGGGTTCAACATCCCCATACAGAGCGGCAACCCGTGGCTAACGCTCCAGTTCCCCCAGGGCTCACCAAACTACTACTATGTGATCCTGGCCCTGTTAGCCCTCACCCTGCTGGTGGTCATCCTCCTGATGCGGAGCCGCGCAGGGACTTTTATCCTCTCCATCCGGGAGAACGAGGACGCCGCGGCGGCCCTCGGAGTGAACCCGATGCGCTACAAGCTCCTGGCCGTCGCCGTGAGCGCCGCGCTCACCGCCATCGGCGGGGCCTTCTACGTCCAGTACTTCTTCTTCATAGACCCCGACTTGGCCTTCGGCGCCGGCGTCTCCATACAGATACTCCTGCCGGCCATCGTCGGCGGCATCGGCACGATCTGGGGTCCAGTGGTGGGGGCGCTCATCATAATCGTCCTCGGGCAGGGGAGCACCGCGCTCGTGCGCACGCCGCCGCCCTTCCTGGATGTTTTGCAGGGCGTCTCCGGTCTCGACGTGGCGATCTACGGCGCCCTGATCGTCCTCGTCGTGCTCTTCCTACCCAGGGGCGTCTTCGGTACCCTGCGCGAGAGGCTGAGGGCGGCGTGACGCTGCTTGCGGTGCAAAACGTAAGCAAGTCTTTCGCCGGGCTCAAAGCGTTGCAGAACGTCTCCCTGCGGGTCGAGAGGGGCAGCATCGTTGGCCTGATCGGCCCGAACGGCGCGGGCAAGACTACGCTCTTCAACGTCATCGCCGGGGTCATGAAGCCGGATGCCGGACGCGTGGTCTTCGACGGGACCGACGTGACGGGATGGCCCGCCTACCGGATCGCCCGCCTCGGCATCGGGCGCACATTCCAGCTCATGAAGCCGTTCGACTCCCTCTCCGTGCTGGACAACGTCACCGTCGCCACCCTCCAGCGCCACCGCAACCGCAAAGAGGCCCGCGAGGTGGCGATGGAGGTCGTCGAGCGCCTGGGGCTAGGCCAGTGGGCGAACAAAAGGGCTTCCGTTCTCTCGACTGCGGGGTACAAGCGCCTGGAGCTCGCCAAGGCCCTCGGCCTCGAGCCCTCGCTGCTGCTGCTCGACGAGGTGCTCGCAGGCCTCGTCCCCTCCGAGCGTACCAGGGTGGTCGAGCTGCTCCGGGAGATCCGGGGCGAGGGCGTGACGATGCTGCTCGTGGAGCACGTCATGTCTGCGGTCATGGCGCTCTCGGACCACATCCACGTCCTCCACCACGGGGAGATGCTCGCCAGTGGCACCCCGGAGGAGGTAACAAAGGACTCCCGCGTCATAGAGGCGTACTTGGGAGAAGAGGAGCATCATGCTGGCGCTTGAGAACGTCTCGGCAGGGTACGGCAACCTCCAGGTCCTGCACGGCGTCACGCTGGAGGTGCGGACCGGCGAGCTCGTGGCGATCATCGGGGCGAACGGAGCCGGCAAGACCACCACCCTGCGTACGATCTCGGGCCTCATCCGGCCCGTCTCTGGCGACATCTCCTTCGAGGGCAAGTCGCTGGTCGGCAAGAGACCGCACGACATCGTTAGGAAGGGAGTGGTGCATGTACCGGAGGGACGTAGCCTCTTCGGCAGCCTCACGGTGCTGGAGAACCTCTCGATGGGTGGCTACACCAGGTCTGCCGGCGAACGCGAGACGGCCCTCAAAGAGGTCTACGAGCTCTTCCCCATACTGGAGGAGCGCCGCAACCAGCCCGCCGCCACTCTGAGCGGCGGCCAGCAGCAGATGGTCGCCATCGGGCGCGCGCTCATGGCTAAGCCGCGCCTGCTGATGCTG
>JBFLXF010000304.1:0-3965 GCA_040757515.1 Actinomycetota bacterium | reverse complement strand
CTCCGTGCGCGGCGCGGACCTGTCCGGCGAGTTCTTCGGCGGCGGCTTCGAGGTAGCGGGCCCCGCGGGCGGGGTCGGCGCGGGTGGGATCTCCGAGCACTCCGCTCCCCGTTACCGCCCGCAGACCGCCCTCGCGCAGCCTGTCGAGAACCGCTTCCATGTCGCCGGTGTAACCGGGGGCGGAGTTCTTCGGGCGGACAAGGGCGGGGCGCAGGTACAGCATCTCAGAGGTCTCGGCTTCGCCCGCGTGCAGGCCGAGAGAGCTCGCGGAGATGCCGTCCCGGTGCGCCACCGCGAGCAGGGCCGGAGAGATGGTGCCGGGGTGATCGCCCGCGTACACCTCGAGGCCGGGATGCTCATGTCGGATGAGGTCGAGGGCCAGCTCCAGCGCCTCGCGGTTGCCGCCGTGGGCGGAGAGGAGGATGAGGCGCCGCACGCCCCAGAGCGCGAGGCGGCCGGCTATATCCGAGATCACGCGGGCGAGCGTCCCGGCTTCGAGACCGAGGAGGCCGGGGAAGCCCGCGTGTTCGTCGGAGCAGCCGAAGGGGAGCGCGGGGGCGACGAGCGTGCCCGGCCCGAGACGTTCGCGGAGGAGGTCGGCGAGCGCCCCGGCGCGGACCGTGTCCGTACCGAGGGGGAGGTGCGGCCCGTGCTGCTCGGTGGCGCCGAGCGGCAGTATTACGGTGGTTGCCCCGGACTTCACCGCCGCGGCGACCTCGGTCCAGGACATCTCGGAGAGGGAGTGGGGGGTGGGAGAGTGCGAGCCGCCAGGGCGCAACTACTCTCCGCTCCCCGCTCCCTGTCTCAATCCGAGGCGGCGCTCGAAGCCGGGCGGGACCACGAGGTCGTCGGCAGAGAGATCGTGGATCGAGGGTCGTCCCATCCCGAGCAGTGCCGAGTCGATGCCGCTGCGCAGGATGTCTAGGACGTTCTCCACCCCGGCCTGCCCGTTCGCCGCCAATCCCCAGAGGTAGGCGCGCCCGATCATGACGGCCTTCGCACCCAGGGCGAGCGCCTTCACCACGTCGCTGCCGCGCCTTATGCCCCCGTCGAGGACGACCTCGACGCGGTCCCCCACCGCCTCGGCGATGGCCGGCAGCGCCCGGATCGAGGCGGGGGTGCCGTCGAGGTTGTTGCCGCCGTGGTTGGAGACGGAGATCGCCGTGACCCCGGCCTCGACGGCCCGTTCTGCGTCGTCGAGGCGCATCACACCCTTGAGCATAAACGGCCCATCCCACTCCTCTCTGAGCCACTTTACGTCGTCCCAGGTCGGCGAGGGGGTCTGCATCCACTCCCCGTAGGCGCCGAAGAAGGTGGGGGCAGGCTCACCTGCTCTCGCGGTCATGTTGGGGACGGTCAGCTCCGGGGGGCTCCCGGTCCTGGCGTAGTCCAAGAACCAGCGAGGCTTTGTGAGGACTTGGGGAGCGAACCGCGCCATCGTCTTGAGGTCGATCTGGTCCGGTATGTGCGGGCTGCCCCAGTCCCTACCGTGGGAGAACGACCAGTCGGTGGTGAGGATGAGCCCCGCGGCCCCCGCCTCGCGCGCCCGCCGCAGGCGCTTTTTCATGCCTTCACGGTCCCCGATCCAGTACGACTGGAAGAAGGTCTTGGGGTTGGCCTCGATGATCTCCTCGATGGGCCTGCTGGCGAAGGAGCTGAGGCCCATTGCAACCCCTCTCGTCGCGGCGGCGCGCGCCACGGCGAGCTCGCCCTCGGGGTGGACCGCCTGCACGCCGGTCGGTGAGATCACGACCGGCATCGAGACCTGTTGGCCCATCACCTCCGTCGCCATCTCGCGCTCTCTGGGCAGCCCTACCACATGCGGGGCGAACCCTAGCTCACTGAAGGCGTTCACGTTGTCCTCGAGCGTCACGCCTTTCTCCGAACCCGCCACGAGCGCCATGTACACCGGCTTGGGCAGCCGCCGCTTCGCCCTCCGCTGCGCCTCGGCGACCGTCTCGAACCACTCCCTGGAGCTAGCCATCCTTCGTTACCCCGTGCTCGCCGTTATCGTGTGTTCTCTTCTGCATCCTCTTTGCGCTACGCGGCCAGACAGGCGTTTATGGCCTCGGGGATGCCGCCCGTCTGCCCGATGGCTGCGCAGCGGCCGTCTCCGGCGGCGGCGAGGCGGCGGCACCTCTCCAGCGACTCGGGGGTGCTTCCCGTGGCGATGACGTGCAGGGTGGGGAAGGCGGTCGCCACGGGCTCTGCGGGTTCTCCGGTCGTCTGCAGGCCGTCGCTGAAGAGGAGCCCGATCCGCTCCTGAGTGCCGGCGTGCTCCAACTCGTCGAGTCCCGTGCGTAAGCCGAGCCCGATGTCCGTCAGGCCGCGGCCGGGAAGGGAGAGCAGGCGTTCCATCAGGACGTCGAGACGCGCCTCCTCGTCCATCCGCTTGAGCACCGCCGCCTCCCGCCAGAACGCGACGACGGCGAACGGGTCGTCCCGGACGCGCGCCGCCACTGCGGCGACGGCCAGGGCGGCGTGGAAGATCGCCGCGCCCTTCATCGAGCCGGAGACGTCGAGCATGAGCGCGTAGGAGCGCCGTCTGCGCCGGCGTTCCAGGACGAAGAGATCCCCGTCTTCGGGGCACACCTTGCCGGAGATGGCCTCCAGCGTGCGTTCCAGGTCCAGCTCTCCGCCGTCTCCCCGGTATGGGACGCTGGTGAGCCGGCCCCGCCCGCTCCTGCCTGCGACGTCGCGCCGGGCGCTCTTGAGGATCAGTTCCACCGCCAGCCACCGGGCCAGTGCCCGCAGATCCGAGCGGTCGTAGAGATCGGCGAGCTCGCCCAGGATCTCCAGCTGGTCGCCAGGCTCCCCGGTGAGCGCATCTTCGAGGGTGGCGAGGCTTGTTGTCTGCCGTCCGAGTTTTTCAACGAGCCGGGGGTGCTCCCTGGCGAGAGAGCGGAACGTACGGTTGCCGCCGCCCCGCCGGACGGCCGCTTCATCCGCCTCGTCGCCATAGTAGATCCGGCCGGCGAACGCCGCTGCCGAGGGAGAGCGCGAGGCGGCCTGCGCCGGGTCCGTGGCGCCGCTCCGGTTGCCGGTGGCGGACGGCTCGTCTTCGGGCTCCGGGGATCCGGCCTCATCTTCGGGTTCGGGAGGCTCCCGGAGGGCGGCCAGGATTATCTCGGCCACGATCTCGTCGGCGGATCGGCGCGAGGACTCGCGCGGGGCGACCTTTATGGACATCGCCGCTTGCGCCGCTGCGACCAGCGCGCGGCGGGCGTCCTCGTCGGTAGCCGCTCGCGAGAGCGTGACACCGCGCAGGCGGGCGAGCTGTTCGCAGATCAGGACGAAGTCAATGGCGGCGCGCACCGAGGCGCCCATGCGGAGCTCCGGGTGCTCGCGGGTGAGACGCGCGGCCCGGACCGCGAGCCGGACCAGCCAGCGGTCCCGGCTGCCGGTCTTCTGCGTCACGATCTCGCGTTCCTCGGCCTCGGGCTGGTAGTCCATGCGTACGCGGCAGAGGCGGTCGGCGACGGCGCCGCTCAGGCGGGCTGTGCCGACGTTGTCGAAGGGGTTCATGGCGGCGACGACCCGGAAGCCGGGCCGGGCCTGGATCCTGCCGACCCGCGGGACCGTCAGCTCGCGCTCGGCCATCGCCGTGATCAGGGCGTTCAAGGTATCCTCCGGGACCCGGTTGAACTCCTCGACGTACAGGAGCCCGCCCTCGCGCATGGCGAGCGGCAGCGGTCCGTAGACGAAGTTCTCCGGACCGTAGTCCTCCTTTAGAACGCGCGAGGGGCTGTGGTGACCGACGAGCTTCGAGGGCGTCAGGTCAGCGTTGCCTTCTACAAAAAAGAGCGGTACCCCGCTCTCCTCGGAGATCGCGCGCAGCAGGGTGGACTTGCTGGTGCCGGGCGGGCCCTCCAGGAGGAGGTCCCGGTTCGCGCCGAGGGCCGCGAGGAGGATGCTCAGTTCCTCCTCGCGGCCGATGACCTTCTGCCGGATCCCGTCGTGGATGC
>JBFLXF010000303.1:0-3992 GCA_040757515.1 Actinomycetota bacterium | reverse complement strand
GCGGAACAGTATGATGAGATCCAGCCACACCGACCAGTTGCGAACGTAGTACGTGTCCAGGGACACTCGTTCCTCGTAGCTGATGCTACTGCGTCCGCGCACCTGCCACAACCCGGTGATACCCGGCGTAACCCTCGTGTAGAGGTCGTAAGAACCCACGTACTTCGGTATCTCCGCCTCGACGATCGGCCGAGGACCGACCAGGCTCATCTCGCCCTTGAGGACGTTCCAGAGTTGGGGAAGTTCATCCAGGCTGGTCTTGCGCAGGAACTGGCCAATGCGCGTGACCCGGGGATCTCTCTGGAGCTTGTGAGACAGCTCCCACTCTGCACGCAGCATCGGATCGGTCTCAAGAAGCCGGAGAAGCATCTCCTCCGCATCCTGGCGCATCGTGCGGAACTTCCAGCAACGGAACTCCCGCCCTTGCGCACCCACGCGAGTCTGACTAAAGAACACCGGACCGGGCGAATCCAGCTTTATGAGCACGGCCAAAGCCAGCAAGACCGGGCTAATGAGCATCCCGCCGACGATGACACCGAAGAGGTCTATGGCTCGCTTGATCCGGCGCGCCCGGGGATCGAGAAGGTTATGCTTCACCTCCACCCCGAGCACCCCGGAGAGGTCGCGGGCCGCTATCGCCGAGGTGGTAAGTCCCGCCAGACTCGGAACAACGATGACGCGCTCGAACCGGGTGCTGGCCCAGTCGGCCAGGGAGTCGGTGTGGGCCTGACGCAGCCCCCTCACCGCGAGGACGGCCGTGTTTATGCCCGAGGCATGCGCGAAGACGGGCGCGTCCTCCAGGCCACCCAGCCAGGGTACCTCATCCGGCAACGTCTCGCCCGGCCCCTCACCCGCTTCTGAGAAGACGGCGACCGGGCGGAAGCCCTGTCCTCCATCCTTCTTCATAGTCCGCACCAGCCGCGCCGCGGCCGCATGTTCGCCCAGAACCACCACGGGCTTCCCCCAGAGGTCCGCGCGCCTGAGCACCCACTTCGTCCCGCTACGCACTACGGGCACCGCCAGGACGAGCCCGAAGATCCCGATAGGAAGCAGGTGAAAGAAAAAGCCGCCCATGCCCATGGCGAACAGCACAACCGAGACGACCGCCAGCGTCAGCACGGAGGAGTAGGTCTGCAAGCGCAGCTCCTGAGCCGGCTCCACCCCGTACCCTGGATACAGCCCGAGCAGCGAGCGCAGCAGGATCCAGAGCATCAGGCTCGGCAATACGCCGGCCAGCATCACCCTCTCGAGATCCGCCACCGACTGGCGACCCGCCTCCGCGAAGACGCTCCCCCCGAAGGCGACGCCCAGAGCGCCGAGACCGATCAGGACATCGGAGAGAAGCAGGGCCAGGATCGCCGCCGTGCGTCTGACGTACTTGTGCCGCCGGATCAGCTCTCCCGAGTCCCACACACCGGGCTCGAGATGCCGGTCCGGGTTCTCCGAAGCCCCGGTGGTCAACCTGCCGAACCCCTCGACCAAACCCTCAGAAACCCTCTCTCGCAATGAAACCGGTGCCCGCCGTACAACGCAAAGCGTCCCGAGGGCCGGTCCGGCGCCATCGGGACGCTCCGGTCGGAATCGTCACACGGCTTTGCGCAGCCCCGGCCGCGTCTCTAACGCTCTTTAGCCGCTAGAACGGGAAACCTCTGAAGAAGCGGTCGAGGAACGATCCGGCGGGCCTGCAGTTCAGCCCGAAGCTCTGCCGGATCTGGCGCTGGACCCTGAGCGGAACGGCCCTGTTCCTCACAACGCTCTGGCAGAGCGCCCGCCGTGCCTGCGGCGGCAGGTTCCCTCTCGCTCTCGGCGGCTCGGGGCGATCATACTGGGTCTGACTCGGAGAACGGAACACGTCGTCAAAGGTCCGATCAATGATTCGTTCCGCCAGAGTGTTCTGCGCGAACGCGGGCGAAGCTAGAAGGACCGACAACACCAATACGCCCGCCAGTATCCCAACTCTCTTCATCACTACTCCTCCCTCCCTACAGTCGTTACCACGGGCACTGTGCCAGTCGCGGATTACGGACCACTAGACCCGGCGTGTTACCGCTCTCGCTCGCGAATCGAGCCGGTAGAGCGCCGTCGCGGAGAACGCCCGCTCGAGAACGCAAGCAAGACCTCGAAGGATAGCGCGGCAGAAAGATTGACTTCGGCAACTCGGCCACCTCCTGGAGGTCCGAAGCTTTGCGTCCCCGCTTCGCAACGGGTTTGCCCTTCTCGGTCACCAGCTTTATACACCACCTGGCATGGTAGTGGAAGAGCAAGAATAAAAAAACTCTTCACGAATTAGAGATTGAAAGGTCCGGCACCGCCCTTCTTCCGTTGAAATCCGCTCCACGAGTCTTCTATAGTGATCTCAACCCTAAGCAGCGGTGGCAAACTCCGAGCGAAGGATGGCTGTCTTGTCGCGGAGACTCTGCTCTTGCGTGGCCACGAGGTCGCCGTGGTAGACGACCTCTCCAGCGGCAGGCGCGAGAACGTCCCCGAAGGCGCCGTCTTCTACGAGGAGGACATCCGCACAGGCTGCGCACGAGTCTTCGAGGAGTTCCGACCCGAGGCGCTATGCCACCAGGCCGCTCAGATGGACGTCAGGCGCTCGGTGCGGGAGCCGTACTTCGACGCCGGGGTCAACATACTCGGCACCATAATGCTGCTGGAGAGCTGCGTACGCTATAACGTGAGCAAGGTAGTCTTCGCCTCCACGGGCGGGGCGGTATACGGCGAGCAGGAGGTGTTCCCGGCCCCGGAGGACCACCCCCAGTACCCCATCTCGCCCTACGGGGTTTCCAAGCTGGCCGGGGAGCGCTACCTGCACTACTATCGCCTCCAGCACGGCATAGCCTACGCGGCCCTGCGCTACTCCAACGTCTACGGTCCCCGCCAGGACCCGCACGGCGAGGCCGGGGTGGTCGCCATCTTCTGCGGCAATCTGGCGGCGGGCAGGCCCTCGACCATCAACGGCACTGGTGAGCAGACCCGCGACTACGTCTATGTCTCCGACGTCGCCCGGGCCAACGTGCTCGCCCTTGAAGGCGAGGCGCCGTCCGGCGTGTACAACATCGGCACCGGTATCGAGACCAGCGTGAACGAGCTCTACGAGACGCTGCGTTCCCTCGCGAACAACGATCTGCCACCCAAGCACGGCCCCGCCAAGCCCGGCGAGCAGATGCGCAGCTGCGTGGACCCCTCGCTTGCGAGTAAGGCGCTCGGGTGGCGTCCGGAGGTGAGCCTCCCAGAAGGTCTCAAAGAGGCTTTCCGTTTCTTCACCTCCAACCCGTAAACCGTCCTCCTCATCACGAACTGAGGCAAGCGTGCTGCAGAACCGAGCAAACCCATTACCGTCCGCCGGCCTCGACCGGGTACGACTCCAGGAACCAAGCATAAGTCTGCTCTATCCCATCCCTCAAGGGGATGCTCGCTCTCCACCCAAGGTCGTCGAGTCTGCCGACATCCAGGAGCTTGCGAGGCGTACCGTCGGGCCTGGAGGTGTCGTAGGTGATCTTCCCCTCATAGCCGACGACCTGGCGCACCAGCTCTGCCAGTTCCCCAATGCTCAGATCCTCCCCGACGCCCACGTTGACGGGCTTGTCGCCCGAGTAGTTGCGCATGAGGAACAGACAGGCATCAGCGAGGTCATCCACATGCAGGAATTCCCGCCTTGGCCTGCCCGTCCCCCACACGGTTACGCTCGGTTCCTCGCGCTCTTTGGCCTCGTGAAACTTGCGGATGAGCGCCGGCAGGACATGGCTGGTCTCAAGGTCGAAGTTGTCGTTGGGGCCGTAGAGGTTGGTGGGCATGGCGCTTATAAAGTCGGTGCCGTGCTGACGGTTATAGGACTGGCAGAGCTTTATGCCGGCGATCTTGGCTATCGCATAGGGCTCGTTGGTCGGTTCCAAGGGACCGCAGAGAAGGTGCTCCTCCTTCATCGGCTGGGGGGCGTGTCTGGGATAGATACACGAGCTGCCCAGAAAAAGGAGCTTCCTTACGCCGTG
>JBFLXF010000302.1:0-3997 GCA_040757515.1 Actinomycetota bacterium | reverse complement strand
CCCTTCCAGCAGCAACGCCTCCGGGTCCTCGACGAGCTCCTTTATGCGGACCAGGAAGCTCACCGCCTCGGCGCCGTCTATGACTCGGTGGTCGTAGGAGAGGGCCACGTACATCATGGGCCTCACCTGTATCTCGCCGTCCACGACGACAGGGCGTTCCTGGATCTTATGCATACCCAGGATCGCCACCTGCGGCATCGTGAGTATCGGGGTCGAGAGCAGGCTCCCGAAGATGCCGCCGTTGGTGATGGTGAAGGTGCCGCCGCGCAGGTCCTCGAGCGTCAGCCTGCCCTCGCGCGCCTTCGTCGCCAGCCCGGCTATCTCGGCCTCGATCTCCCCGAAGCTCTTGCGGTCGGCGTCGCGCACCACCGGGACCACAAGCCCCTCGTCGGTGGAGACGGCTACCCCTATGTCGTAGTACTTCTTCAAGACCAGCTCGTTGCCCTGCAGCTCGGCGTTGACCTTCGGGAACGCCTTGAGCGCGCCTATGGACGCCTTGGTGAAGAAGCTCATGAAGCCCAGGCGAGCGCCGGTGCGCTCCTGGAAGGAGTCCTTGCGCCTCCTGCGCAACTCCATGACGGCACTCATGTCGACCTCGTTGAAGGTCGTGAGCATCGCCGCCTCGCGCTGCGACTCGACGAGCCGCTGGGCGATGGTGAGCCGCCGGCGCGACATCCGCACCCGCTCCTCGCGGTCCTCCCGGCCGGTCGGGGCCGGCTGTGGAGCGGGGCGCTCCTCGCCCCTGCCGTCCGTCTCCGGTTCGGCCTCCCGCGTCGGCGCTCCGCCGCGGTCCTTCTCACGGATCAGGCGCTCCACGTCCTCGCGGGTGATGCGCCCGCCCGAGCCGCTGCCGGAGACGCCGGAGAGGTCTATACCGTACTCCTCGGCGAGCCGCCTCACCGAAGGCGATGCCCGGAAGCCCTCTCCCTCCTTATGTCCGTCCGTCTCCTCGGCGGCCTCCGGCCCGGGTCGCTCCTCCTCTGCCTCGGGTTGCTCGGCTTCGGCCTCCGGCTGCTCTTCCGCCTCCTGCGGTCGGGCGGCGCCGTCGCCCTCGGCGATGGTACCGATCACCTCTCCAACGTTCACCGTCTCGCCCTCGTCCTTGGCGATGGACTGGAGCACGCCGTCCTGCTCGGCCTCGATCTCGAAGTTGATCTTGTCGGTCTCCAGCTCGACTATCGGCTCGCCGCTCTTTACCTCATCCCCCTCCTGCTTGAGCCAGCGCCCGACGGTGGCGTCGGCGACGGACTCCCCAAGCTCCGGGACGTGTATCTCAACCGGCAACTCTCACCTCTTCCTCTCGAATATCCTCTCGTCTCACGCGCTCGGGGTGTCGGCGCGGGACTGCGTCCCCTGAACCGCCGCCTCGGCCTCTCCGGAGTCCTCGCCGACCTTCTCGAAGGCGGCTCGCACGATCTCGGCGTGTTCCCGCTTGTGGAAGCGCGCCGAACCCTGCGCCGGGCTCGGACGCGCCGGTTTGCCGACGTACAGGATCGGCAGCTCGCCGCCCGTGAGCTCCCGCAGGCGCGGCTCCATGAAGAACCAGGCGCCCATGTTCTTGGGCTCCTCCTGAACCCAGAGGATCTCGCGCAGGTTCGGGTAACCCTCGATCATCTCCCGAACCTGGTCCTCGGGGAACGGGTATAGAAGCTCTATGCGCGCGATGGCGGTGTCTACCGCCTCCTCGCGATACTCGCTCCCCGCAAGCTCCATGTAGATCTTGCCGGAGCACAGGATAAGACGCTCGACGGATCCGGCCCTCCCCCGCGCCTCCTCGTCATCAAAGACGGGATGGAACCGTCCCTCTGATAGCTCCTCCAGTCCGGAGGCCGCCATCGGGTGCCGCAGCAGGCTCTTGGGCGTCATGATGATGAGCGGACGCTGGTTGTCCTTGAGGATCGCCTGGGCGCGCAGCAGGTGGAAGTACTGCGCCGCCGTGGTGAGGTTGGCGATCCTGACGTTGTCCCGGGCCGCGAGCTGCAGGTAGCGTTCCAGGCGCGCGCTGGAATGCTCGGGACCCTGCCCCTCGTAGCCGTGCGGCAGGAGCATCACCAGCTCGGAGGCCTGGCCCCACTTCGCCTGCCCGCTAACGATGAACTGATCTATTATCGGCTGGGCCACGTTGGCGAAGTCCCCGTACTGCGCCTCCCACAGCGGCAGCAGGTCGTCGGCATTGATAGAGTAGCCGTACTCGAAGCCCAGCACCGCTATCTCCGAGAGCGGACTGTTGTGTATGGCGAACGAGGCCTTCGCCTGCGGAATGTTCTGCAGCGGCACGTAGGTCTCGCCGGTCTCCTCGTCGTGCAGCACCGCGTGCCGCTGCGAGAAGGTCCCTCTCTCGGAGTCCTGCCCCGTGAGACGGATGGCGACCCCGTCTTCCAGCAGCGAGGCGAAAGCCAGTGCCTCGGCGTGCGCCCAGTCTATGCGGTCGAGGTCGCCGCGGTTCTTCTGGAAGAGGCGCTCCAGCTTGCGGTTCGGGTGGAAGCCCTCCGGCCTCTCCAGCATCGCCTCGTTGAGCGCCTCGAGCCGCTCGGCGGGGACGGCGGTCTCGGGGATCTCGACGAGCGGAGTGTAGGGCTGTTCGGCGTCAAACTCCTCCTCGTCGAGGCCACCCTCATCCGGGTTCTTCTGGATCTCCTGCATCTTCGCGTAGATCTCCTCGACCAGCGCGTCGGCCTCGCCTTCCCGAATGACGCCGCGCTCCTCGAGCTTCCTCGCCCAGATCTCGCGCACCGTCGGGTGGTCACGGATGATCTCGTACATCTTCGGCTGGGTGTAGGCGGGCTCATCTCCCTCGTTGTGGCCGAACCTGCGGTAGCCGATGAGGTCGATCATGAAGTCCTTGTGGAACTTCTCGCGGTAGGCGTAGGCGAGGCTCATCGCCGCCAGGCACGCCTCCGGGTCGTCGGCGTTGACGTGGACGACCGGGATCTCGTAGCCCTTCGCCAGGTCGCTGGCGTAGGTGGTCGAGCGGGCGTCGCTCTTCTCGGTGGTGAACCCGAGCTGGTTGTTGGTGATGATGTGGATCGTGCCGCCGGTGGTGTAGCCGGGGAGCCTGTAGAGGTTGAGCGTCTCCGCCGCGACCCCCTCGCCGGGGAAGGCGGCGTCGCCGTGGATGAGGACCGGCAGCGAGGCGTCGTCGTCGCGCTCGGGTGCCCCGGCTCTATCCCGCCTCTCCTGGCTGGCCCTGGCCATGCCCTCGACGACCGGGTTGACGTGCTCCAGGTGGCTCGGGTTGGGCGCGAGGTTGATGAGGATGCGGGTGTCCTCCTCGCCCTCCGCCAGGTGGTAGTTGCGCACGCCCAGGTGGTACTTGACGTCCCCAACCCAGCCGGTCCCCTCGCTCTCGGAGACCGACGGCTGCTCGCCCTTCTCTGGCTGCTGGAACTCACCGAATATCTTGGCGTAGGGCTTGTTCAGGACGTGGGCCAGCACGTTCAGGCGACCCCGGTGCGCCATGCCCATCACCATCTCCGGCGTCCCCTTCTCGGCGGCGAGGCGCACGAGCCGGTCGAGCATCGGCACGAGCATGTCGTTGCCCTCAATGGAGAACCGCTTCTGCCCGAGGAAGGTCTTGTGCAAGAACTTCTCGAAGGTGTCCACCCGCGTGAGCCGCCTCAGGAGCTTCTTCGCCGCCTCGGGCTCCAGCTGCCCGTTGAACCGCTCGCTCTCCACGGCGTCCCTAAGCCAGAACCGCTCCTCGGGGATGTGGGCGATGTGGCCGAAGTCGTAGCCGGTGGTGTTGCAGTAGATGCGCCGCAGCTCCTCGACCGCCTCCCGCGCCGTCGCGGTGCGCTCGGCGACCGGCCCGCCGACGATGCTCGAGGGCATCGCCTCCAGATCCTCCTCGGTTATGTCGTGGAAGGAGGGATCGAGCGCCGGGTCGCCGGGCGGCTCGCTCCCGAGCGGGTCGAGCCTGGCGACGGAGTGCCCGAAGTCCCTTATGCTGCGGATGTATTTGGCCGCGCCGACGACCTTCTCCACGTCCACGCCTGCG
>JBFLXF010000301.1:0-3998 GCA_040757515.1 Actinomycetota bacterium | reverse complement strand
TGAACGAGCCGCCGCTTCGCCTTCTCCGGGTCTTTGGCGAAGAGCTCCTGCAAGAGCGGCGTGTTCACCGGCCCGGGACACAGGGCGTTCACGCGCACCCCCTGACGGGCGAACTGCACCCCGAGCTCGCGGCTCATCGCGAGCACGCCGCCCTTGGAGGCGGTGTAGGAGATCTGGGAGGTGGCCGCTCCCATCACCGCTACGAACGAAGCCGTGTTTATGACCGACCCGCCCCCGCGCTCCAGCAGGTACGGGATGCCGTACTTGCAGCACAGGAAGACGCTCTTGAGGTTCACATCCTGCACCCGCTGCCAGGCCTCGAGCCCCGTCTCCAGGATGGAGTCATCATCTGGCGGCGAGATGCCGGCGTTGTTGAAGAGCACGTCCAGGCCGCCGAAGGAGTCTGCGGCCTCCCGGTACATGCGTTGCACGTCGTCGGGGTCCGTAACGTCGGCGTGGACGTAGAGGCCGTCTATCTCCGCGGCCGCCTCTTTACCCGGCTCGTCGGCGAGGTCGGCGACGCAGACTCTGGCGCCCTCCCCGGCGAAGCGGCGCGCGGTCTCGCGGCCGATGCCGCTCGCTCCTCCGGTTATGACGGCGGTCTTCCCTTCGAGGCGTCCCGGCATCTCTAACCCTCCTCCGTCGAGAGATAAACGTTCTTGACCTCGGTGTAGTAGTCGAGGGCGTGCGGCCCGAGCTCACGCCCGACGCCGGACTGCTTCATCCCGCCGAACGGGGTGGCGACGCGCACGGAGGTGTTGGAGTTCACGGAGAGGACGCCGGTCTCGATGCGGCGGGCGACGCGGAGGGCGCGGGCGCCGTTCTCCGTCCAGATCGAGCCGGAGAGCCCGTAGATGGTGTCGTTGGCGAGCCGCACGGCGTCCTCCTCGTCTCTGAACGGGATCACGGCGACCACGGGGCCGAAGATCTCCTCCCGCGCCGCCCTGTCTTCGTTGCTGACCGGCGCGAGCACGGTCGGCGGGTACCAGAAGCCCTTCCCGTCCGGGGCCTCGCCCCGTATGGCGACCGGCGCATCTTCGGAGACGTAGGAGGCGACCTTCTCGCGATGGTCGGCGGAGATGAGCGGCCCCATCTCGGTCGCCTCGTCCTGCGGGTCCCCGACCCGGAAGCCCTCGACCGCGGGTTGAAGCAGGGAGAGAAACTCGTCGAAGACGCTCCTCTCGACGAGGATGCGCGAGCGGGCGCAGCAATCCTGGCCCGCGTTGCCGAAGACGGCGGCGGGGGCGCTGGCGGCGGCCTTTTCGAGGTCTGCGTCGGCGAAGATCACGTTCGCCGACTTGCCGCCGAGCTCCAGAGTCACGCGCTTTATAGTACCTGCGGCGCCCTCCATCACCTTCCTGCCGACCTCCGTCGAGCCGGTGAAGGCGACCTTAGCCACCTCCGGATGCTCGACGAGCCTCTGGCCCACCTCGCTCCCCGGCCCGACGACGACGTTCACCACGCCCTCCGGCACGCCGGCCTCGCGCGCGATGCGCTCGAACTCCAGCGCGGTCAGGGGCGTGAGTTCTGCGGGCTTGAGGACGAGGGTGTTACCTGCCGCGAGAGCGGGGGCCATCTTCCAGCTCGCTATCTGCAGCGGGAAGTTCCACGGCACGATGAGCGCGACGACCCCGAGCGGCTCCCTGAAGGTCACGTCCACCCCGCCAGAGACGGGGATGGAGTCGCCGAGGAGTCTCTCCGGCATCCCGGCGTAGTAGTGGAAGGTCTCGACGACCATCCCCATCTCGCCGCGGGCGTCGTTTATGGGCTTGCCGGTGTTCTCGGACTCTAGCCGCGCCAGGTTCTCCCGCTCGGCGTCGAGGGCGTCGGCGAGACGCCTGAGGAGGCGCGAGCGGTCGGAGGGCTCTACGGCCCTCCACTCCGGGAAGGCGGCCCTCGCGCGGGCGACGGCCTCGTCGGCGTCGCCTGCGGTGGCCTGTTCGAGTCTCTCGATCACCTCCCCGGTCGCGGGGTTCAAGACTTCGAGCAATTCAGGACACCTCCGATACCAGGGTCTTGATGATGCGGCTGTTCTCGTCTTCCTCCGGGTGCCAGAGCACGCCGAGCACGAACGGGCAACTCGGGTCCTCTATGGCCTCGATGGTGCCGTCTTCGGCCTTCCCCGTTACCACGAGCCCCTCCCCCACCTCGCCGATGCCCTGGTGGTGGTGCGACTTCACCGGAGTCAGCTCGGAGCCTGCGGCGCGGGCGGCGAGGGAGCCGGGCACGAGGCTGACCTCGTGATCGGCGAAGGTGCCTGGGGTGTGGCGGTGCTCCTCGTGGCCGAGGACGTCGGGGAGGTGCTGCTCCAGACGTCCGCCGTAGGCGACGTTCAACACCTGCATCCCGCGACAGATGCCGAGCACGGGCATCCGCCGCTCTATCGCGGCACGGGCGAGGGCGAGCTCGTAGGCGTCGCGCTCCTCCTGCACGGGTCCGGTCTCAGGGTGCGGCTCCTCTCCGTAGAGAGCCGGATCCAAGTCGCCCGCACCTCCGGTGAGGATGAGGGCGTCTATGAGGGCCAGCACCTCGCGCGGGTCTTCCGCGTCGTCAGGATCGGGGGGGAGCAGGATCGGGCGCCCCCCGGCCCGCTGGACGGCCTGCACGTAGCGTGCCGGGCTGATGATCGCCGGCACCCCTCTCCAGACGCCGTAGCTGACCGTCTCGGTCGCCGCCGTGACCCCTATGTTGGGCCTCCTTTTCGCCCCCATCACAGGCGCTCGAAGGTCCGGTAGCGCTCCCAGTCGGTGACGGCGGCCTCGAACGCCTCGATCTCGACGCGTGCCATGTTGAGGTAGTGCTCGACGACCTCCTCGCCAAACGCCAGCCGCGCCACCTCGCTGTTCGCGAACAACTCCCGCGCCTCTCTGAGGTTCGTCGGCACGCGGGGCCTGTCCGCCTCGTAGGCGTTGCCGATAAACTCGTCCTCCAGCGGCAGCTCGCTGTCCAGTCCGTGAAGGCCCGCGGCGACCATGGCCGCTATAGCCAGGTAGGGGTTGACGTCCCCGCCCGGAAGCCGGTTCTCGATCCTGAGCGATGGACCGTGGCCGATAACGCGGTAGGAGCAGGTGCGGTTGTCCTTGCCCCAGGCGACAGCGGTCGGGGCGAAGGAGCCTTTGGCGAACCGCTTGTACGAATTGATGTTCGGGGCGAAGAAGAGAGTGAATTCGCGCAGGCAGGCGAGTTGTCCCGCCAGGAAGCGGCCGAAGGTCTCGGAGAAGCCGCCGTCCTCAGCGAAGACCGGTGTGCCATCCTCTGCGCGCAGGCTCATGTGGATGTGGCAGGAGTTGCCCTCGCGTTCGTCGAACTTGGGCATAAAGGAGATCGAGCATCCCTCCTGAGCGGCGATCTCCTTCGCCCCGTTCTTGTAGATGGAGTGCCCGTCGGCGGTCGCCAAGGCGCGGTCGTAGCGGAAGTTGATCTCGTGCTGCCCCAGGTTGCACTCGCCCTTGGCGTTCTCTACCACGAGCCCCGCCGCCGCCATCTCGTTGCGGATGCGCCTCAGAAGCGGCTCGACGCGCGCCGTGCCCATGAGCGAGTAGTCCACGTTGTAGAGGTTGGCGGGCTCGAGGTCCCTATAGCCCTTTTTCCACGCCTCCTCGTAGGTGTCGCGAAAGATGAGGAACTCCAGCTCCGTGCCGACGAAGGCCTCGAGTCCGCGCTCGGCGAGCCGCTCGAGCTGGCGCTTGAGGATCTGGCGCGGCGAGGCCACCACGGGCGAGCCGTCCTCCCAAGCCAGGTCGCAGACCACCATCGCCGTCCCCTCCTGCCAGGGCACGCGCCTCAAGGTCTCCATGTCCGGCTTGAAGACGAAGTCCCCGTAGCCGCGCTCCCAACTACTCATCGCGTAGCCGGAGACGGTGTTCATCTCCACATCCACGGCGAGCAGATAGTTGCATCCTTCCGCGTCGTGCTCGACGACCTCATCCAGGAAGTGCGTCGCCGTGAGGCGCTTGCCCTGCAGCCTCCCCTGCATGTCCGTCATCGCTATGAGGACG
>JBFLXF010000300.1:0-4003 GCA_040757515.1 Actinomycetota bacterium | reverse complement strand
AGCCGGGAAGCGCTCGTGGAGGCGATGGGTCAGGCTTTGGACGAGCTCACCTCCCGAGACGTCCGCGGGTTCTTCGGCCACTGCGGTTACCGCACGGTGGACCAATCGCTATGACAGACGCTTTAGATACCCATAACCCTTTATAAGGGCTACGAGGCCGAGGCCTGATGCTGCTCCAGCGGCGAGGTTTCCGCCGAAGTAGATCGCTGCTCCGGCGGTGAAGAAGGCCACCAGCCTCGCGAATCCGTCGGGGACCGACCAGCCGAGCCGGAAGTGCTCGACCCCCACGTATGCCAGGAGCACCCCGAAGACGGCGTATGGGATGATCGAGCGGGCCTCGAGCGCCGCCCCCCCGAAGAGCAGGGCCACCACGATCAGCGTCCCTCCGAGGATGGTGGTCGCGAGGGGCGTGCGGGCGCCGAGGCGGTAGTGGGCTGTGAGGCCCCCGCAGCCGTGGCACATTGGAAGGCCACCGGCGAGCCCGGCCCACAGATTGCCCGCGGCTATGGTAGAGCACAGCGCACGGGGCGTGGCCTTGCGTGCGCGCTCTCCGAAGTAGCTTCTGGCTGCGTCGCTCGTGGCTATCACCGAGTTGCCCAGAGTGAGCGGGAGTTGCGGGACTACCAGAAGGGGGAGGGCTACGAGGAAGTCCGAGAGGCCCGGCAGGTGGAGTGAGAAGGGAGCCGGTCCCAGGGAGAATCCGGAGAATGTGCCTGGCGAGGCCGCGTATGCGCCGACCAGGCCGCCGGCTACCAGAAGCACCAGCGCCGCCGGAACCCATCTGAACGGCAACAGCAGGAGCAGGAGCGCTCCTCCAGCGAGCGCCACGGGCAGGGCCCACGGCAGCGTTTGCCCGGCGAGCTCGAAGGTCAACCGGGAGCCACCGATGAGGAAGGGTTCGTCCATGACGAACTGCCAGCCGTTCTTGACGAGTAGGAAGGCTAGCCCGAGCTGGATGCCCCGGACCACGCCGATCGGTACCACGCGTGCCAGCACGTCGATAAGCCCCGTTGCGGCCAGCAGGGCCAGGATCAGGCTCATCCACAGAGCCCCGGCGGCGATGACTTGGGGTGCGGCGTGGGAGGCGACCGCTATCGCGGCGAACGCCTTGAGGGGCTGTACCGGCATCGGGAAGCCGTAGTAGCGGCCGACGGCTATGTAGGCGATGCCCACCCCGAGCAGGGTTGAGGTCGGGTTGAGGCCGTTGACGGCTATGAGCGCCGCCTCCAGAGGGACGAGCACGCCGAGGTCGGCGAAGGCGCCTCCGAGCTCGCCGGAGAGCGACCACCGCCTTCCTCTTACGCCTTCGCCGCGCGATATTGCCTGGTCCACGCTACCCCCTTACGTAGAACGGGAACCGAAATGATAGAGCCGGGCGGAGCACGAGTCTTCGTGCAAGGTGCACAGGATCGGTAGAGGAAAGGGTGAGAGATGGAGGACGCGCGCCCGAACGCCCGCCTGCCGTAGCCGGAGGCGGTCACCCGGGCTTTCCGGTATGCTCGACTCCATGCGCATCGTGGCCAACGACGGGCTCTCAACGGTCGGATGAAGCGAGAGGTTCGCCGTTCTGCGGGGTTGTCTTTCCTCTACGGCGCCCCGATAGGTTTGTTGGGCGGCCTGATAGGCCTGGGAGGAGCGGAGTTCCGGCTGCCGGTGCTGGCCGGGGTCTTCGGCTATGCCGCACGCCGCGCGGTCGCGCTCAACCTGGCCATCAGCCTGGTGACGGTCGTGAGCGCTTTGCTGATCCGGGGCGGCACGCTCTCTCCCGATCCCTTGCTGGCACTGCTGCCGGTGGTGGCGGCCATGACCTGCGGCGCGGTGTCTGCGGCCTACCTGGGCACGGCGCTGGTGCACAGGATCTCCGAATACTTCCTGGAACGTGTCATCCTCGTGTTCTTGGTTGTTATTGGGTCGGCGCTGATCGTGGAGGCGTTCTTGCCCCAAGACGTTCCCGGGCTGCTGCCCGAACCGCTGCCGGTGCGCCTTGTGGTCGCGGCGCTCTTCGGGGTCGCCGTGGGGCTGGTGAGCAGCCTTCTGGGCGTCGCCGGCGGGGAACTCATCATCCCGATGCTGGTGTTCGCCTTCGGTGCGGACATAAAGACCGCGGGCACCGCCAGCCTCCTGATCAGCCTACCCACCGTGGCTATAGGGGTCCTCAGGCACAGCCGGCTCGGGGCCTACTCAGAACGCGCAGATATTACCCGGACGGTTGCTCCGATGGGCGCGGGTTCGGTGGTGGGGGCCGTGGCCGGGGGGCTAATGGTCGGACTCCTCCCGGCGGCGGCACTCAAGCTGCTGCTGGGGATTATCCTCATCTACTCTGCGGTGCGCATCTTCCGCCGCTGAGGCCGTAAACGATCTGCCCGCGTCAATCGGATGACCGCTACGGGTCATGTCAGGGATGCCGGATAAGAGAATTTCGGCGTGTTTCGAGCGGGTACGGTCTCGATGCCCGAGCCTGTGAATCGGGTGTTCTCAGGCGGCGAAGCCCGGAGACTTTAGCCAGCAAGAGGTGCGCGCCGGATGCCTGCAGCCCGTGTAGGATTGGCTGCGTGTTCGGTGAGCCTGCCACGACGAGGTCCCGCCGGCGGATCCATCCACGATGATGCGCCGGCTGAGAGTGCTGGAGGAGAACCTGCTGTGGTTCGTTCTCGGCACCACAGCCCTCGGGCTCGCTCTGCCGATGCTCGGCGAGGTTCTCTACCCTTTGGTGAGCCCGCTCTTGGCGCTCCTGATGTTCCTGGTGAGCCTCACCTTCGATGCCACAGACGTCAAGCGAGTCTTGAAGAGACCCTCCTGGCAGGTGCTCGCCACCTTCCTGGTCTACGGCCCGATGGCGCTGGCCGGCGCCCTGATCGGCCGGCTGTTCTTCGGGAGCTTCGGGTCTAGCCCACTCGCCGTGGGACAGGCGCTCGTGGGAGCCTTGCCCACGGATGTCTCCGCGCCGCTGTTGGTGCTCCTGGGCCGGGGAAACGTGGCGCTCGCCGCGGTCATGAATGCGGTGAACACGGCGCTGGCGCCGTTCGTGGTGCCCCCGCTGCTGCTCCTCTTGACGGGCATACGCTTCGAGGTGCCCCTGGCAGAGCTGATGCTGGAGCTTGCGCTCATCATTCTGGTGCCGCTCGCGGCCGGGGTCTTCTTGAGGAGCCGCTTTCCGCGGGCGGTCTCCGGCCTCGACCCGCTGTACTCCTTCGGCTCCTCTCTCACCTACCTGCTCCTGCTGCTTGCGGTGGTCGGCCCCAACGCCGGGACCATCCTGGGTTATGGGGCCTACGCTCTCGTGATCCTCGGCGCGCAGCTGGCGCTCAACCTCACCGGCTACGCCCTGGGCGCGACGACGCGCTGGATCACCGAAAGCAGAGAGACCAGGATCGCCTTCCTGTTTACGGTGAGTAAGAAGGAGTTCTCCATAGCGGCGGCCGTGGTGGTAGCCAGCGGCCTTCCCGAGGAGGTGCTCATACCGGCGGTCTTCTTCGCCGTGGTGCAGATGCTCACCTCGCCCTTAGTCGTGCGGCTGCTCAACCGCTAGCGACTTCGGGACGGTATCGTGACGGAGTGCCAGTTCCGGGCTGGCGTTGGTCCCGGTTAGAAGGAGCCGGATATCCGGCTCCTCACCTGCCGGTTTGCGGTGGTCAGTTGGGCGGGATAGACTTCGGCGAATGCGGGAGTTCGAGGCAATCACCGTGACCAAGAAGAGACCACGGCGGTATTGGCTGTGGGTCTGGCCTGCGTTTTTGGCGCCTTTGGTACTGGGGTTGTGGCTGGGGGCTGCGGGCGGGCACGTGCCGGTCGAACTGCTCGGGTACGGTAGAGGCGCCGCAGCTCAGGAGGCGGGTTCCGCCGATGAGGATGCGGTCATGGGTGGACAGCCGCTCAACGTGCTGGTCCTGGGGGTGGACCAGAGACCAGAGAGTGAGGAAGCCGGGACACGCTCGGACACGATCATGCTGCTCAGGGTGGAGCCGCAGACCGGAGATATGAAGCTGCTCTCGGTGCCGCGCGA
>JBFLXF010000299.1:0-4003 GCA_040757515.1 Actinomycetota bacterium | reverse complement strand
CAGCAACTGGTCGAGACCTTCCGCTCTTCCCGGGAGGAGGCCTACCGGGCCATCATCGCGAAGGCCGATCGTCTCCGGCGCAAGGCCGAGATGGGGGGCGGCGGCGAGCCGCTTTCGGAGGATCTTGGCAAGCTGGAGCGGAAGTTCCGTGACGAAAGGAGACGCGACTACTTCCGTTCTCCGCTTCGAAAGGAAGCCGCCGCTTCGCTCAAGGCAGCCCGCCGGGCCGTGCGGCAGATCCGCGTTCCCGGGAGATATGAGATCGGCGGTTCGCGGCCGGAGAGCCTCACGGGTGAGGGGGACGGCTAGCGTATGATGTGGGCTACCCGCCGCGGATGCCACGTTGACCGAACGGCCTGCGTGTGGCTCATAAGGCGCTTTATAGACCCGGAGGCCAGGTTCTTCTACTTCAGCGATAAGTCCGAAGCTCCCGAAGAAGCGGAGCTTTTCGACGTGGTCGGCGCCAGGCTCTCCCACCACGGTGAAGACTGCTCCTTCGAGACCTTTCTCAAGGCCTACGACCTGAACGACCCGGTGCTGCCGGAGATAGCCGAGATAGTCCACGACGCCGACCTCTTGGATGAGAAGTACGGACGGCCCGAGTCCGAGGGCCTGGACGTGATCATCCGCGGCATGCAGCTCGCCCTCCCCGACGACGAGGCCCTCACCCGGCACACCGATATCCTCTTCGACGGCCTGTACGCCCACCTGAGGAGGGAGGTGCTCTGATCGGTCAGGTCAGAGCAGAAAGTGCGCCAGACGGCGTGAACACAACCAGTCCCCTGATAACGCCTCATGCGTCCCACAGGACGGCCCCCAATGCCGCCTTTCAGGCGGTCTCATAGACCGTAGGCGGTAGTCGGAAGCTCCCATTATCCTCGTATGACCTTGACATGGAACATATTCAATAATTATCTTGAATACGTGAATGCGCACAGACATTTCAAGGACCAGTTGTTTGAGCAGTTCGCCCGGATAGGGAAGGCGCTTGCGAACCCTCACCGTCTGGAGCTTCTCGATCTGCTCGCCCAGGGCGAGAGGAGCGTCGAGGAACTGGCGCGTGAGGCGGCGATGTCGGTGGCGAATACCAGCAGGCACCTGCAGGAGTTGAGGGCTGCGAGGCTCGTGGAGGTGAGAAGGGAGGGCGTATACGGTTACTACCGGTTGGCGGACGAGCGTGTATTCGCCGCGTGGCGGGCCATACGCGAGTTGGGCGAGGCGCGCCTGGCGGAGATAGACCGCCTCGTTGGGACATACCTGACCGACCGGGAATCCCTGGAGGCGGTGTGCGCAGAGGAGCTGCTCCAGAAGATGCGGGAGGAGGGCGTGGTGGTGCTCGACGTGCGCCCGGAGGAGGAGTACCTGGCCGGACACATCCCCGGCGCGCGCTCCGTGCCGGTGGAGAGGCTGGAGGCATACCTGGAGGAGATCCCGAAGGACCGGGAGATCGTCGCCTACTGCCGGGGTCCCTACTGTGTCTTCTCGGACGAGGCGGTGGCGCTGCTCCGCTCGCGCGGCTACCAGGCGCGCAGGCTACAAGAAGGGTTGCCCGATTGGCGAGCGGCTGGATTCCCGGTGGAATCTCAAGGAGGAGACCGTTGACGTCCGTACGCTGCGGAAGTGGCTGGAGCATGGGGAGCCGGTCACCGTGCTGGACGTGCGTACCGGGGAGGAGCACGCCGAGTGGGCGATCCCCGGCAACGTACATGTGGACGCCTACGAGACGTTGAAGGCCAACGACCCGGATGCGCTGCGGGGTGTCGAGCTACCCGAGAACGGGCCGGTAGTGACCGCCTGTGAGGCCGGCAAGACCAGTATGGTCGCCGCCGAGCAGCTCAGGAGCAGAGGGGGTGAGGGCCGTAACACCGCGGAGGTGCCCGTGCCGGGGGGCGAGGTCGGCATCGTCCGGGTGCGGCACACGGGCAAGGGGTGCCTCTCCTGCGTCGTATACGGAGCCGATCTCCGCTGGAAGAAGTGCGCGAGAACGCTCTACTGTTGCGAGAAGAGGAGTAGAGCTTCGTTCAGAAGACCGCCAGCCGCGTCCCGTCCACGCCGGAGAATTACGAGAGCATCGTGAATCTCGACAGGGCTGGGGAGCTGCCCGAGGGCGACGCCACTGAGCTTGAGGCGGGCTCCAACCGCTGCACCGTAAACCGGTCATACAACTGGCCCGATGGACCGTCGAATCGGACAGGATCTTCACGTTCTGAAAAAGGAGGGGGATAGCATGATCTGCGTTCCGGCAGGAGGTCCCGGATGATACGGGATTCCTCACAGGTGCGTCTCGGCCTGAGGGAGAACTGGCGCCAGTTTTCGCTACTTGTATTGGTCAACGCCTTCGTCGGCGGCATGGTGGGCCTGGAGCGCACGGTGGTTCCGCTCATTGGCTCGGGGCAGTTCGGGTTGGTCCTGAAGACGGCCATCTTCTCGTTCATCGTCTCCTTCGGGGTCGTCAAGGCGTTCTCGAATCTGGTCTCTGGAACCTTTGCCGACAGGTTCGGCAGGAAGAAAGTTCTGGTGGCGGGGTGGATGATCGGGGTCCCGGTACCGTTCATGATCATGCTCGCCCCCTCGTGGGAGTGGATCGTTGCGGCAAACGTTCTGCTGGGTGTGAACCAGGGCCTCACCTGGTCCGTGGCGGTGATCATGAAGATAGATCTGGTTGGCCCTCGGAGTCGGGGGCTCGCGGTGGGGCTCAACGAGTTCGCCGGATACCTGATGGTGGGCGTAACGGCCTGGGTGACAGGCTACCTGGCGTCGGTCTACGGCTTGAGACCGGAACCTTTCTACCTGGGCGTGGGGTACGCCCTACTGGGACTCCTGATCTCCATCTTCCTCGTCCGGGATACCCGCGAGCACGTCCGGCTGGAGATGGAAGAACACCCGCCCGAGTCTGCCACTCTGACATTCAAGGAGGTCTTTGCCAGGACCACCTATGGGGACCGCAACCTCTTCGCGGCCTCCCAGGCGGGGCTCGTCAACAACCTTAACGACGGCATGAGCTGGGGTGTGTTCCCCCTGTTCTTCGCTACCTTCGGTCTCGGGGTCGAGCGAATCGGTATCCTCAAAGCCGTCTACCCGGCCGTGTGGGGGGCGCTGCAGATCGTCACCGGCCCCTTGAGCGACAGGTGGGGACGCAAGGGCCTCATCGTGGCGGGCATGTGGACGCAGGCCGCCGGGATATTCGTCACCGTCGCGACCCGCAGCTTCGAGGGGTGGCTGCTCGGGAGCGTGCTCCTGGGGTTAGGTACGGCCATGGTCTACCCGGCGCTCATCGCCGCCGTCTCGGACAACTCGCATCCCTCCTGGCGGGCGCGTTCTCTGAGCGTCTACCGCTTCTGGCGGGATCTCGGCTACGCCGTCGGCGCTCTCTCGGCCGGGATCGTCGCGGACCTGTTCGGCATCTCCTGGGCCATCGGTTCCGTGGGAGCGTTGACCTTCCTCTCTGGTGCGGTCGCAGCAGTCTCCATGCGCAGCAGACCGATCGATAAGGCCGGAAGCATCTGCACCGAGCGGCATGCGGACTAACTGCTCGACGGCATCAGCCGCTATGCACCTCACATGCGGTCGTAATCAAATGCACCCGACGCGGTCGTATGGTCGTGCGGTACTTCGAGGTTCTCCCGATGCGTATTAGCGAGGTGGTGCTCGAGGAGCGTGTGTCTGTCGGGAGGACCGGCGTGAAGGCAGGCCCCAGGGCGCTTCGTGATCCCGCTCGCGTGACGGGACCGACCGGTGTGGCTGGTCCTGAGGATCTCTGAGGCAAGTCGGGTTGGACTGCGCGCCGCGAGCCGGACGGTTACACGCAGGGAGTTTCCCGGGTCGTCAGACAGGGCGAGCGGGTACAGCTGCGTCTGATGAAACCTCGGCAGAGAACGTCTTCCGCTTCGCGGCCGCCGGACACCGCCTCACCGTCACCCACGCCGACGGACAGCCCGTCGAGCCCGTGACGGTGGAGGCGCTGAGGATCGGCATGGGCGAGCGCTACGACGCGATACTCGAA
>JBFLXF010000298.1:0-4021 GCA_040757515.1 Actinomycetota bacterium | reverse complement strand
CGGGTTGCCACGCCTACGCCGCCAAGATGCACGACGTGCGCTTCCGGCAGATGGAGAGCGGGCTCCCCGAGGAGTTCCGCGACGAGGACGAGATGAAGCGGCAGCGCAAGATCCACGACCAGCTCATCACCAAGGGCCTTGAGATCATCACCGACTCCTACATAGACGTGCTGGAGCCCCTCTGCGAGCGGTACGACGTCGAGCTGGTCAGGCGCTCGCTGGAGGGCAAGAACTTCAAGGTCATCGTCGAGGACGTCAACTCCGGCGACTACGACCTCGTGGTGATGGGCGCGATGGGGATGGCCGCGGTCAAGGACACCGTCCTCGGCTCGGTCACCGAGCGCGTCGTGCGGCGCCTGAAGAAGGCCGATTGCCTGATCGTCAAGGACCTCGACCGCAACCCCTTCGAGCATATCGTAGTTACCATAGACGGCTCGCCCAAATCGCTCGGCGGCCTCAAGCGGGCGATAGACCTGGCGCGGGCTTTCGGCGGCACCGTCGAGGCCATAAGCGTCTTCGACCCGTACTTCCACTACGCGATGTTCCACTCCATAGCGGGCGTTTTGTCCACGAAAGCCCAAAAAGTCTTCCGCTTCAAGGAGCAGGAGAAGCTGCACGAGGAGATCATCGACTCGGGCCTCGCCAAGATCTACACGGCGCATTTGGAAGTGGCCCGCAAGATCGCCGCCGACGAGGGCGTGGAGCTGAAGACGACCCTGCTCGCGGGCAAGCCGTTCGAGCAGACCTTGAAGTACGTCAAAGAGGTGAACCCGACGCTCGTGGTGATGGGCCGCATCGGCTACCACTCCGACGAGGAGATGGATATCGGCTCCAACTCGGAGAACATGATGCGGTATTTGCCGACGAACGTGCTGGTGGGCAACTACGAGTACCAGGCGCCGGACCTCTACACCGCCGAGGAGCACATCACCTGGACCAAGGAGGCTCTGGAGCGCATGGACCGGGTGCCGGGCTTCGTCGTCGGGATGGCGACGGGGGCCGTGATCCGGTACGCCATAGAGAAGGGCTACACGGTCGTGACCACGAGCGTCATAGACGAGGTCATAAAGAACATCCTCCCGCCCGGCGCGATGGAGTCCATGCGCGCCATCGGCGACCAGATGCGGGAGGCCGAGAAGCTGGGCGAGGGCGCACCCGTGGACCAGCTCTTCAAGGACTTCGACGAGCGCACCCAGCAGCACGCCGGAAACGGCCACGAGAACGGCTCTTCTAACGGTGACGACGCCGCGGCGAAGCGGGAGATCTTCGAGTCCGGCCGCGGCGGCTTCGGCAAGAGCGAGGACCAGGGCGACATAGAGGGCGTCTCGGCGAAGGTGCAGGACGAGATCCGTCGCGCCGCCCAGGGCCGGGACCGTTTCGAGTGCGACGTCTGCCGCTACGTGGCCAAGGGCAAGCCCGCCCGCTGCCCGGTCTGCGGCTCCGGCCCCACCCACTTCCACCCGGTGGACGCCGAGATCGCCACCGCCGGCGAGGACGACACCTTCAGCAAGAGTGAGGTCTACGACGGCCGCGAGTTGCACTGGACCGACGACGCCCGCTCCTTCCTCGACAGCCTGGAGGAGTGGCAGGAGAAGCGTCGCGTCAGGGCCCGCGTCGAGAAGAGCGCGCTCAAGAAGGGCTACACCACCATCACCCGCGAGTACGTCGAGCAGCAGTACCGCGAGGAGACCGGCCGCGAGGCTCCCGAGGTCAAGGGCAGCGGCTGTCCCGTCTCCCACGCCAAGCAGAAGGTGGAGAGCGAGACCGGCGGCAGGTGCCCCATAGACCACTCCGCCTTCAAGGAGGCCGGAGCGAAGGTCCCGGAGGGCGGCAGCAAGGAGTTCGCCTGGACCGAAGACGCCATAGCTCGCCTGGAGCGCGCGCCCAAGGGTTTCATGCGCAACATCTCGCGTAACATGACCGAGAGGCTCGCCCGCGAGCGGGGCGTCAGGGAGATAGATCTCGCGCTGGTGGAGGACTCGCTCGCGGGGGCTCGGGACACGATGGAGGACGTAATCACGGGCAAGATCTCCATCGCAGACCTCGCCCGCGATACCGGCGAGAAGATCGAGGCCGAGAACGGCGAGGCCCCGCACCCGCCGATGACCGTCACGATGGTCTGCACGACCTGCGGCGAGGAGATGCAAGGCGTGCAGCCCCCCGAGGAGTGCCCCGTCTGCGGCGCCCCCGGCGAGGAGTTCGAGGCCCGCAAGCCGTAGCGCGAGCGCAACCCGAAAGTAGCGCCCCGGGCCCGCCTGTCGGGCTCCGGGGCCTTTTCCTTCGCAAGAGGAGGAGGAGGAGGAGGAATTGGCAAAGAGGCACAGGGTGACCTTCGAGAAGAGCGGCATCACCATAGAGGTCGCTGAGGACGAGTACATCCTCGAGGAGGCGGAGCGCGCCGGGCTAGACCTCCCCTACGACTGCCGCAGCGGCACCTGCACCACCTGCATGCAGAGGTGTCTTGAAGGGGAGATCGACCAGGATCTTGCCTTTGCCATCTCTGAGGAGGAGTTGGAGCAGGGACTGCGCCTCATCTGCATCGGCAGCCCTCTCACAGACGTCGTCCTCGACGCCTGAGAGCCGGCGCCGAACGGGAGGACGCACCGGGCCTATCTCTTGCGAGGCGGTTTGCAAAAGGCGTCTATCTCGGATCGTCGCGCGCGTTGCCCGGCCGCCCCCCTGCCCCGAAGGAGGAGCGGCCGGGCAAAGGCATCTGATGCTCTATCAGGCCCGTAGCAGGCGCACGCCGTTGACGACCACCAGCAGCACCGAGAGCTGGTGGATAAGCATTCCGCCCGCCATATCGACGTGGCCTAGCAGCACGCCGGTCAGCAGTCCGCCGACGGTGAGCAGCGCGAGCGCCAGGTTCTGCCGTATTACCCGCAGGGTCCTGCGCGAGAGACTGACCACTTGGGGCAGGCGGGTCAGGTCGTCGCTCATCAACGCCACGGGGGCGGTTTCTATGGCCACGCTGGTGCCGGCCGCGCCCATGGCGATCCCGACGTCGGCGGCGGCCAGCGCGGGCGCGTCGTTTATGCCGTCGCCGGCCATGGCGACGATGTGACCCTCGCGCTGCAGCTTTCGGATGTACTCCAGCTTCCGGTCGGGCAGCAGTTGTGCGTGGGCCGCGTCGACCCCGACGGCTTCGGCTATCGCGCGCGCCGTCTGCGCGTTGTCGCCGGTGAGCATCTCGATGCGCCGGACGCCGATGCGGCGCAGCGCCTCTATGGCTTCGCGGGCGCCGGGCCGGAGGGTGTCGGCGATGCCGAGGACACCCAGGAGCCGGCCGTCGAGGGCCACGAGGATGGCCGTCCGGCCGCGGCGGCGCAGCCGCGCGAGCGCCGACTCCGCCTCGGGGATGACTTCGACCCCGAGTTCGGCCATGAGACCGGTGGTTCCGACGGCGATGGTGTGGTCTTCGTGAGTGGCGACGATGCCGCGGCCGGTCGAGATCTCCACGCTATCGGCCTGGGGTACCACGCCAAGCTCCTGTGCCGCCGCCACGATCGGGCGCGCCAGCGGGTGTTCGGAGCCCGATTCGGCGATGGCCGCCCAGCGCAGCACGTCGCGTTGGGCCGCTCTCCACCCGGGCCCCTCCGGTCCGGGAGCCGTCGAAGTGCCGGCGAGCACCGGCTCCGGGGAGAGCGCGACCACGTCGGTCAGGCGCGGACGGCCCTCCGTGAGCGTGCCGGTCTTGTCCAGGGCCAGGGCCGAGATCTCGCCCGCCCGCTCGAGGTGCGCGCCGCCCTTGATCAGGATGCCGCGCTGCGCGGCGCGGCCGATGCCCGCCACCACGGCGACCGGCGCGGCGATCACCAGTGCGCCTGGACAGCCAATGACCAGCAAGGTCAGCGCCAGGCGCACGTCGCCCGTAAGCACCCCGGCGGCGGTGCTCAGCCCGATGATAGCCGGTGTGTACCAGCGGGCGAAGCGGTCTATGAAGCGCTGCACCGGCACGCGTTCCTCCTGGGCCTCCTCCACGCGCCGGATGATCCGTGCCAGCGTCGTGTCGGCGCCGACG
>JBFLXF010000297.1:0-4048 GCA_040757515.1 Actinomycetota bacterium | reverse complement strand
TACCGCCGGCGTCCGCCGGCTCGATCCGCACGGCGGCGCCCTTCAGCTCCGGTTGCTTGGAGACGGGGTCGGCGGCGGGGTGCGTCGCCTCGTTCACGCTGCCGCTCTCCGTCCAGAAATCGCCCCAGTGGAACGGGACGAAGGCCGTGCCGATCTCTATTCCCTCCGTTACCGCCGCCCGCGCCAGGAACTCGCCCCGCTTCGAGACGACGCGCACCGTCTCGCCGTTTCTGACCCCGGCTGCGTTCGCGGCCTCCGGATGCAGCTCGACGAAGGGACCTCCTTCCAGGCCGCGCATGAGCTTCTCCGAGCGGCCGGTGCGTGTCATGGTGTGCCACTGGTTCTTCACGCGGCCGGTAGAGAGGACGAGCGGGTACTCCCCGTCGGGCGTCTCTTTGAGTCCCACGTGCGGGGTCGGCGCAAAGCGCGCTCGGCGGTTCGGCGTGTTGAACCTTTTGTCCACGTAGAGGCGCGGGGTGCCGGGGTGCTCGGTATCCAGGCGGTCCCACATGCTGACGATCCCCTCGACGGGCCGCTCGGCGTGCTCTATGCGCTCCGGTACGGGCCACTGCGCGGGACCGCGCCGCAGTCGCTCGTGCGAGAGGCCGGTTACGTCGACGGGCGTATCGCGCGTTAGCTCCTTGTACTCCTCGTAGACCTCGGCGGAGTCCGCCCACGCGAAGCCGTCGAAGCCCATCCTGCGCCCCATGTCGGCGAAGATCTCCCAGTCCGGTCGCGCCTCGCCGGGCGGCTCGACTACCTTCTCCACGAGGCTGACCCGCCTCTCGGAGTTGGTCATCGTCCCGGTCTTCTCTCCCCACCCGGCCGCGGGCAGAACGACGTCCGCGTAGCGGGTGGTCTCCGTGGGATAGGCGTCCTGCACGACCACGAAGGCGTTCCTGAGCGCCCGCTTCACCCTCGCGAGGTGCGGCATCGAGACCGCCGGGTTGGTCGCCACAACCCAGAGTAGCTCGACGGCGCCGTTGTCCACGGCGCGGAAGAGGTCTGTCGCGGGCAGGCCAGGCTTCGCCGGGATGCGCCCCTCGGGGAGGCCCCACGCCTCCTCGACCTCGCGGCGGTGCGCGGCGTTTTCGAGGAGGCGGTACCCGGGCAGCAGGTGCGCCAGGCCGCCGGTCTCGCGACCGCCCATCGCGTTCGGCTGGCCGGTAAGCGAGAAAGGCCCGGCGCCCACCTTGCCGACGTTGCCGGTCGCGAGGCAGAGGTTGATGAGCGCGCGGTTCTTCCTCGTCCCGACCGTGCTCTGGTTGACGCCCATCGTCCAGAGGATCATGGCCGCCTTCGCCTCCCCGAACCTCCTGGCGGCCTCGACGATCTCCTCCGCCTCGATCCCGCACTCCCGGGCCGCCCGCTGCGGGATCCACTCTCTCGCCACCTCCGCCGTCTCCGCGAACCCCGTCGTGTGGCGCCAGATGAACTCCCCGTCCACGAAGCCCTCGTCCAGGAGCACGCGCAGCATGGCGTTCGCCAGGGCGAGGTCGGTCCCGGGCCTGATCTGCAGGAACACGTCCGCCGCCTCCGCGGTGGGCGTCCGGCGCGGGTCCACCACCACGACCGACGCCTTCGGGTCCTTCTTGCGGCGCCGGATGCGATCGAAGGTCACGGGATGGCAGTCCGCGGTGTTCGAGCCCCAGAGCACGATGCACTCGGAGTGGCTTATGTCGGCGTAGGCGGCCGGCGGCCCGTCGGTCCCGAAGGCGCCCGCGTACCCCGCCACCGCGCTCGACATGCACAGCCGCGAGTTGGAGTCGAGATTGCCGGTGCCGAGGTACCCCCGCGCCAGCTTGTTAACCACGTAATAGTCTTCGGTCAGGAGTTGACCGGAGATGTAGAACGCCAGCGCCCCCGGGCCCGACTCTCGCAACACGCCCCGGATGCGCGCGGAGACCTCCTTCAGGGCCTCGTCCCAGGAGACGCGCTCCAGCCTGCCCCCTCGACGGCGCAGGGGGTGGGTCAGGCGGTCGCGATGGTGCACGGCGTCCGGGAGACCCGCCGGTTTCGGGCAGAGCTTGCCGAAGTTGGCAGGGTGGGCCTTGTCGCCCCTTATGGCGACCATCCGTCCGTCTCTTACCCCGACCTCTACCCCGCAGCCCACCCCGCAGTAGGGGCACGTGGAGCGCGTCCACCGCTCCGGCTGCCCTCTCTTCGCCCCGTTCTCGGTCAACACCCGCTCCATCTCATCCGTCCGGCACGCAAAGCGCGCCGCTGGACCGTTACCGCACGAAGGTTAGATGAGGGCGCGGGGACGCTTCATCGGCCCGATGTACATATATGCGAGGCAGACCATGCATGGAAATTGCTACGGCTTGATAAAGACTCCGCTTTCGGGTCATCACTAGGATGGCCGGGTGTTTTGAGGCGGACGTGATGGCCCCTATCCGGAGGAGGTGGAGCATTGGCGGCGACGCCGAGGAGCAGGACCGGAGGCTGGATCGAGAAGTGGAACCCTGAGGATAAGGAGTTCTGGGAGAGGGAGGGGAGACGGATCGCCGGCAGGAACCTGATCTTCTCCATATTCGCGGAGTTCCTCGGGTTCTCGGTGTGGCAGCTCTTTTCCATCGTGGGCGCGCTCTTGCCCTTTATAGGGTTCGACTTCAGTCCCAACCAGCTCTTCTGGCTGGTAGCGTTGCCGGGGCTCGTCGGAGCTACCATGCGCTGGCCCTACACGCTTGCGGTGCAGGTCTTCGGGGGGCGCAACTGGACGATAGTCAGCGCGCTACTCCTCCTGGTACCCACGACCATGCTCGGCTTCGCGGTGATGAACCCCGAGACGCCGTACTGGGTGTTCGTGGTCGCGGCGGCGGCCGGAGGCTTCGGCGGGGGCAACTTCTCCTCCAGCATGACCAACATCAACTACTTCTTCCCCAACGACAAAAAGGGTTCGGCCCTGGGGATCAACGCCGCCGGCGGCAACATCGGGGTGGCCGTGGTGCAGTTGTTGGTGCCGGTCCTTGTAACCCTGGGCTTCTCAGTCGTCGCCATCGGCGGCGCGCAGACGAGGACCGATCCCTCGACCGGCGCCCAGAACCAGGTCTTCATGCAGAACGCCGCGTTCTTCTGGGTGCCCCTGATCCTGCTCGCCGCGCTCTGCGCTTACCTGTTCATGAACAACCTGCACGTTGCAAGGACGCCGGTTAAGGAGCAGGCGCTGGTTTTGCGGCGCAAGCACATGTGGGTGATGAGCTGGATCTACGTCGGCACCTTCGGCTCGTTCATCGGCTACTCGGCCAGCTTCCCGCTCCTGATAACGCTGCGCTTCCCGGAGCAGGCGGCCTTCGCGGGTCTCGCCTGGCTGGGGCCGCTCGTGGGGTCGCTGGCGCGGCCTTTCGGCGGGTGGCTCGCGGACCGGATCGGCGGCGCCCGCGTGACGTTCTGGGACTTCGTCGTGATGATCGGGGCCGTCCTCGGCGTGCTCTACTTTCTGAGCATCGGTTCGTTCGCCGGCTTTTTCGCCATGTTCCTCATCTTGTTTACCGCCACCGGGATCGGCAACGGCTCGACGTACCGCATGATCCCCTCGATCTTCCGCACCGAGAGGGTCCGCGAGGCCGAGCATCTCGACGAAGAAGCCCGCGATACCCTCGTCCACCGGGGGCTCAAAGAGGGGGCGACCGTGCTAGGTTTCGCCGGGGCCATAGGCGCCTACGGAGGGTTCTTTATCCCCCGGGCCTTCGGCTCCTCCATAGAAGCCACCGACGGTCCGCAGTTGGCCCTGATCGGCTTCGTCGTCTTCTACCTGACCTGCCTGGCGCTGACCTGGTGGTTCTACTCCCGCCGCAACGCAGAAGTGCCCTGCTAGAACGGGAGCTGCGAGTGCGTCCGAAGCCGTGCCGATCTTCGAGCCGACACAACGCGCACAGACAAAGGCCGGGGCAATAGAGCCCCGGCCTTTGTCCTGAGACGATTACCCGCGGGGGTTACCTGCGGACGGCTCTACCGCCGATGAAGAGGCGATAGAGCGCGAGCAGTATGATCGCACCGATGGTTGCTACGACTATCGACCAGATAAATCCACCGCTGCCAAAACCGA
>JBFLXF010000296.1:0-4056 GCA_040757515.1 Actinomycetota bacterium | reverse complement strand
AACCCCGGGTTGCACGAGCCAGGTGTCTGATCCGCTTCAGGCCGGATGAACTCATGGGGAGGCTTTTCATCACTCATCGAACTACCGGAGCGGGAGGACGGATATGAACGTCGGTCTGATCGGGGCCGGTCGAATCGGCAGAATACACGCGGGGACGCTTGTCGCGCACCCGGACGTCGAATCGTTGGTCGTAGCCGACTACGACGCCGGGCTCGCCGGTAAGCTCGCGGCTCGTTACGGGGCCGGGGCGGCATCGTCCGTCGAGGAACTCTTCGAGAGGGTAGACGCGGTAGTCATCGCCTCGCCGACCGACACGCACGTGGATTATCTGCTTCGCGCTGCCGGGAGAGGTATCCCGGCGTTCTGCGAGAAGCCGATCTCGATCGACCTGGAGTCTACCGACCGGGCCATCGCGGCGGTAAACGAGGCTGGCATCGCCGTCCAGATGGGTTTCATGAGGAGGTTCGATCCCGGCTACCGGGCCGCGCACGAGCTTGTCGCATCCGGTGAACTCGGCGAGGTCACGCTGGTGACGGGCCACACGCACGACATCGAGCCCCCGCACGAGTCCTACATCCCGCGCTCCGGGGGCGTCTTCAAGGACATGCTCATCCACGACATAGACGCCCTGCGTTTCGTAACGGGAGCCGAGCCCGTCGAGGTCACCGCCACCGGCTCGAACCGCGCCATGGAGATCTTCGGCCGCTACGACGACCTCGCCACCGTAGCCGTGGTGGCGCACATGGACGACGGGTCCCTGGCCGTCCTGTCGGGTACGCGGCAGGACCCGCTGGGCTACGACGTGCGCATGGAGGTCTTCGGCACCAGGGACAGCGTGGCGATCGGTCTGAGCCCGCGCACCCCGATCCGGTCCGTCGAGCCCGGCGTCCCCCCGCGGGATGTATCGGTAACCGTCGGCTGGCTCGAGAGGTTCGAGGACGCCTACCGGGCGGAGATGGACGCCTTCTTGGAGGTGGCGTCGGGCCGGAGCCGGAGCCCGTGCACCCCGGAGGACGCGCGCGCGGCGCTGGTGATAGCGGAGGCGTGCGAGGCGTCCGTTCGCAAGGGAGGACCTGTGCTGGTGGAGGAATACCGGTGAACGGCGCGAACAGAGATCCGCGGAGGTTCGACGGCAAGGTGGCCGTGGTGACCGGTGGGACGCAGGGTCTCGGCGAGAGCGTGGCGCTTCAGCTGGCGGAGCGCGGTGCTTCGGGGGTCGTGATCACCGGCCGCAACCAGGAGCGCGGCGAAGAGGCGTCCGCGGCCTTGCGCGAGCTCGGCACGAAACCCCTGTTCGTCGCCGCGGACCTCGCCGACGTGGACGCCCCGTTCAAGATCATCGAGGCGGCGGACGAGGCGTTCGGCAGGGTGGACGTGCTGGCGAACTGCGCCGCTAACCCGGAGCGGGACACGATCTGGGACAGCACCCCGGAGTTCTTCGACCGCATGTTTGCCGTGAACGTGCGAGCGCCCTACTTCCTCATCCAGGGCGCGGCCAGGATCATGCGGCGGGAGAACATCCAGGGAACCATCGTCAACGTCATAAGCATCTCGAGCCACGGCGGACAGCCGTACATCTCCGCGTACTGCGCCTCCAAAGGCGCGCTTGCGACCATGACCCGCAACGTGGCGCACGCGCTTTTGCCCTACCGGATACGGGTGAACGGCCTGAACCCGGGATGGATGGCGACCCCGGGGGAGGACAGTACCCAGCGAAGATTCCACGATGCTGCCGATGGCTGGCTCGAAGAAGCCGGCAAGACCCGCCCGTTCGGGCGGCTGATCTACCCGGAAGAAGCTGCGCGGGCCGTGCTCTTCCTCGCTTCGGAGGAGTCGGGCCTGATGACCGGCGCCGTCGTGGACTACGACCAGCAGGTTATCGGGGCGTATGACTGACGTGAGACCGACAGAGCCAATACCCGGCCCGCGTTCTGGCCGTACACCGCTGCGGAAGGCCGGAGCATGAGCGAGATAGGCGTCGGCCTGGTCGGCTACAGGTTCATGGGCCGCGCCCACTCCAACGCCTACCGGCAGGTCGCCCGCTTCTTCGACGTGGACCCCGTACCGAAGATGCGGGTGCTCTGCGGCCGGGACGAGGCGGCTGTCCGGGAGGCCGCGGACTCTTTGGGCTGGGAGGGCTACGAGACGGACTACGCGCGCATGCTGGAGCGCGACGACGTACAGCTCGTGGACATATCCTCCTCGGGAGATACGCACTGCGAGTTCGCCGTGGCGGCTCTGGAGGCCGGAAAACACGTCCTCTGCGAGAAGCCGCTCGCCAACACGCTCGACGAGGCGCGGCGGATGGTGGAGGCCGCCCGGAAGGCCGGGACGGTCAACATGGTCTGCCACAACTACCGGCGCGTCCCGGCGGTTCGACTGGCCAGGAGGCTTATAGACGAGGGGAGACTCGGGGAGATCCGCCACTGGCGCGCCGTCTATCTGCAGGACTGGCTCCTCGACCCGCAGGCGCCGCTGACGTGGAGGCTGCGTAAGGAGACGGGAGGGGCGGGACCGCTCGCCGACCTGGGCTCGCATCTTGTGGACCTCGCGCACTTTCTCGTCGGCCCGATAGTGGAGGTGATCGGAACCGCCGAGACGTTCGTTGCGGAGCGCCCGCTGCCGGGCACGGACGAGATGGGCCGGGTCACGGTGAACGACGCGGCGGCTTTCCTGGCGCGGTTCGAGAACGGGGCCATAGGGACCTTCGAGACGAGCCCGCTCGTCCCGGGGCGCAAGGCCCGCGAATCCTTCGAGATCAACGGCTCCAGAGGCAGCGTCGTCTTCGATCTCGAAAGGATGAATGAGTTGCGGGTCTATTTCGAGGACGATCCGGTGGAGGCTTCCGGCTTCCGCACGATCCTGGTCACCGAGCCCGAGCACCCGTACATGGAGGGGTGGTGGCCGCCGGGACACACCATCGGTTACGAGCACACCTTCGTGCACACGGTCAAGGACCTGCTGGACGGCATAGCGGCGGGCGAGAGCCCGGCTCCGAGCTTCGAGGACGGCTACCGCTGCCAGGCGGTCATAGACGCCGTGGAGCGCAGCGTGGAGGGCCGGGAGTGGATGAGTCCCATGATCCAAGAGCCGGGCGCCGGTAGGCCGGAGCGATCGGCGAGCGCGAGGGCCGGAGAGGCGGGATCCGGGTGAGTGGCAGGCGGCCTCGAAGAGGGTCTTGAGAGGCGAGTTACCCGGTCGGACGGAGAACGAAGTGGGAAAGGGATCGAGAGGAGAGCAGATGGGCAGGGAGAGTATAAGCCGCAGAGATTTCCTGAAGTTCGGTGGCGCAGGGGTCGCGGGCGCGGCGTTGCTCGGGGTCGCGGGCTGCGGCGGGGGAGCGCAGCAGGAAGGTGAGGAAGGCGGCAGTCAGGGCCTCGTCGAGCGCGGGAGCATCCGCATCGAGATGCCGACTCACATGATCCCGCCGGACCCGAACACCGCCATAATGCAGAACGGCGCCGAGCAGGCCGCCCGGGACATGGGTGTGGACGTGCAGTTCCGGGGGCCCGACCAGTTCGACATCCCCGAGATACAGCGCATCTTCGAGGCCGCCATCGCCGCCGAGCCCGACGGCATAGCGGCGACGCTCCCGGACGCCGACGCCCTGGGGCCCATAATCCGCGACGCCGTGGAGGGGGGCATCCCCGTCGTGCTCTTCAACGCCGGGCTCGACGATTACCAGGAGCTGGGCGCCCTCACCTACGTCGGGCAGACGGAACGGGAGGCCGGAATCGCCGCCGGCGAGCGCATGGCCGAGGCGGGCGTGACGAACGGCATCTGCATCAACCACCAGCAGGGCCAGCTCACGCTGGAGACCCGCTACGAAGGTTTCCAGGAGGGGCTCGGCGGCAACGCCAAGCAGGTCGCCGTGGACGGATCCGACCCGACCGCCACGAGGAACGGCATCGAGACCGCGCTCCGGCAAACCCCCGACGCCGACGGCCTCATAACGCTCGGCCCCGGCGTCGCGGAGCAGGCGCTGCGGGCCATCGAGGCGGCGGACCGGCAGGACTCGGTGACGCTCGCCACCTTCGACATCTCTAAGCCGGTGCT
>JBFLXF010000295.1:1283-4077 GCA_040757515.1 Actinomycetota bacterium | reverse complement strand
CGTGACGAAGTCGTCGCAGCTCACGATCTCACCGGTCGGCGCCGGAGCGGTGGTCTGGTAGGCCAGGATCTCCCCGGCCTGATCTTCTCTCAGAATCAGACTCCACCCCTCGCCTCTCTTCACCATCTCCTGGGTCGCCGTGTGAGGCGTCATCCCTTCTGCTGCGTGGAAGGTTCTCTCCATCACATAGGCGATGCGGCGTTCGTTCCCGGAGACCTTTTCGAGAGATTCCAGGCCCACGTACCACTCCCCCCACAACGGCTCGAAGTAGTCGAGCCATTCTCCGAGCGTTATCCCCTGCGTGGAGGACGGCTCGAACAGCTCGTAGATCTCCTCGTACGCCCGCTCGTTGAACCAGAGGTTGTAGACATGCAGGTAGTCCGCAGGCGGTATCTCGTCCCGCTCCTCCTCCGTCAGGTCCACCCTTGCACCTTTATCCGCGAGACTGAGGATGAGTCTCCCGGGATCTGCGCCGGTGGGCACGTCAAAGTAGAGCGTCGAGGCGAGCGACTCGCCGGGATCCAGCTCTCTCCCGTCCGGATCGTCGGGGGCTCTATTGAACCGTCGGGGAGATACCTCTCGCCGTCTTCATCCTCGAGGATCGCCTCCGGATTCACCGGGACGGGGGAGCCGGAGCCGTTCTCGGCGACGTAATCCACCAACACGTACTGTCCCGAGGCTTCTCTTGAGGAAGCCGAAGCGCCGGGACCGGGGTAGCTCTCATCCCGGTCCCACGCCGGTAACGAGGTGTCCCAGAACACCGGCGATCGCGCCGACCATGATCATAACCAGCCCGACCGCCCGATCCTGCGGCAGGGAGCCGAGGCCGAGCACGATGACCCCGAGGGGGAAGACAAGGATTCCCACCGCCCAAGCCTCGAAGGACAACGCTATGAGCAGCCCGACCCAAAAGAGCAGTGCCGCTGTCCATCGCGAGGCTAACGCCTTCACGTAACCAGGATATAGGTAATGTAGGCGACGCCCAGTATCGAGAGCCCGAGTGCGATCAGAAGGTAAACGAGGGAGGAAGAGGTAAACCGTCCCCGCCGCACCGAGCGCTTGTACTGGACAAACCGGGCGACGGCGACTACCTCCAGCAAGGCGCCGAAGGAAATTAGGGAGATACCGAAGGCGGTGGAGCTGACTCCGGGCGTAGCATCCAGAGCACGTAACACCACAGCCAGCAGCATGCCCATGCTGATGGCGTTTATCCCGGTCCTGATCCAGGAGAGCAGGGTACGCTCGTTCGCCAGGTACTCCCGCGATAGCGTCTCCCCTTCGGGTATCTCGTTTTCCACACCACCTCCTCCGCCGGCATGTGTGAAGTATCGCAACATCGTCTACTGAAGCAACGTGTAGACGATAAACGACGCGGCCAGAAGCAGGCTACCGACGACTATGATCATGTATGGCGCGGCCGTGGCGGTAAATACTCCGGCGATGATCATCCTACGATTGCGAAAGAACTGTATCGCCCCTACGATGAGCGTAAGGCATCCCAGGGCGACCAGGGCAAGCCCGAACAGCTCCGACGCTCGCGCCGTCTCCTCACCTCCAGGCGTGCCGCTCGCCAGCGCGCCGGCCCTTTCGACCACGAAACCGACCGAGATCAACCCTACCCCGGTTCTGACCCAGGCGAGCAACGTTCTCTCGTTGGCGAGGTGTTCACGAACTTCGGCATCTCTACCGGGACGGCGCTCCGCCGATCCACTATTATCGAACTGTTTCACCTTAAGCCTCCAGTTACAGAGATGCTCAGTGACAGCGCATCGCTACCGGGCTTTTTGTTCCGAGTATAGACACATGTCCTCCGGCTGCGCAGCGCAACCGTCTTCCGGTTGACTCGCCAGGGCGCGGACGTGGGCAGGGACCACCGTCTCAAAGGAGCGCTCTACTCCAGGTTTGTCCGCTCTCACTCCGGGATGGAGCGTCTCCACATGCGCTGTTCAGGATCCGGCACCCTATCGCTCACCCGCAGGCCAACCGCCTTGAGGGCCTCCCTCGTCGTCTGGTAGTGGTAGTTGCCAAACTTCTCGTCCCAGCCGGCCTTCCGGAGTCGCTCGCGGACAGGCAGCTTCATGTGCGTGAAGATCACCTGTATGCCGCGGGATCTATACCCGAACATAATGTCCTCTAGCCCTTCGATAGCCGTCACATCTATGCTGTTGACGCCGCGGCAGTCTATAAAGACCCACTTAAGCCCCGGTCTATCTGCCACCTCCTTTATGAGTTGCTCCTCCAGATAGGGAACGTTGGCAAAGTAGAGCCGGGCGTCGAAGCGGAGTATCAGGGCCTCGGGATAAGTCTTCGCCTGCGGGAAGCTCTCAAGACCCAGAAAGGCGTCCTTCTCCTCGACGTAGCCGAGCTCGGCGATATGCGGGTAGGCGGTGCGTCTCAGGAACGCCAGCAGGGCAAACGCCGCCCCGAGGATGATCCCTTGCTCAACGCCCAAAAACAGCGTCAGTACGAAGGTGATCGCGAGAGCATACCCGTCGATGCGCCGGATCCTGAACACCCGCCTCGCCTCCTCGAAGTCGAGAAGCTTGTAGACGGCGACCAGGATGACCGCGGCGAGTGCCGCGTTGGGCAGGTAGTAGAACAGCGGCGTCAAAAACAGCAAGACGAGGACTATCATGAGGGCCGTCGCGATGGAGGCGAGCTGCGTTCGTCCCCCGGACTGGTACTGCACGGCGGTCCGGGAGAAGGAACCGGCGACCGGGAACCCCGAGAAGAACGCGGCGGAGGCGTTGGAGAGGCCGAGCGCCCTCAACTCCTGGTTCGAGTCGATCTTGTA
>JBFLXF010000295.1:0-1273 GCA_040757515.1 Actinomycetota bacterium | reverse complement strand
GCGGCTATCGCCTTGGCGACCGAGATCGACTCTATGAAACCCACGAACGCCACGACCGCAGCAGAGGAGACCAGGGTCCTTGCCGCCTCGGTGTCCAGCGCAGGCACCGAGAGGCTCGGCAGCCCCCCGGGAACTTCGCCGACGACATCCACCCCTTGCTTGTCCAGGCCGAAGAGGTAGACGACGAGCGTGGCTACGGCCACCACTACGAGCGAGACGGGGATGCGGGGAACCAGCCTCCCTAGCACCACCAGCGCCACCAGGCTCCCTATCCCTATCGCCAGCGTTAGCGGGTTCGTCTCCTCGATACTGCGAGCGTGCTCCAGTACGGTGCCTATGGTGGAATGCTGCCCTTCTATAGGCACCCCCAACAAGTGCTCCACCTGGCTCAGCGCGATCACGACCGCCGAAGCGTAGATAAAGCCGCTGAGAACCGGGTGAGAGATGAAGTTGGTGATGAAACCCATGCGCAGGAACCCGATGGCCAGTTGCAGCACCCCCACCATGAGCGCCAGAAGCAGAGCGAGCGAGATGTACTCGGGAGTCCTGGGCTCCGCCAGCGGGGAGACCGCGGTGAACGTGAGCAGAGCCATGAGCGCCGGAGGTCCAACCGGCATGTGCCGCGACGTGCCGAACAACGCGTAGACTACCGCCGGAACGGTCGAAGCGTACAGACCATAACTCGCCGGCAATCCCGCCAGCAAAGCGTAAGCCATCCCCTGCGGCACCAGCATGGCCGTGATCACCACGGCCGCCGTGAGGTCTTTTGAGAGGTCTTCGCGCCTGTAGTGCTTCAACCAGCCGTAGGCCGGTATAACCTTCTCCAAGACCGCCAACGCCACACCCGTCTCTCTTCCAGGCCCGGCTCAGGGCAAGTGACGACCCGACACTATGTCCGGTTCTAGCTGCGCCACGCAGCTAGAATACACCCCTCGCATATGCCACGTAAGAACCATGCCATAGGAAGTCTCTAGAACAGCCTCTATGGTTCCTGCCTCATCTCTTTACAGACCGGCCTGGGATTAAGCCCGCCCGTAGAGGCTCAAGCTGATGTCTTCTCCCGAAGTGCTCTCCAGGCTTCGTAACTGCCCTCTAACTCGGCTACGCCCTCAAACCCGGAGGCGCGAAGTAGGCTGGCGATGACCGCGCTCCGGGAACCGGTCTGGCAGTGGGTGACGATGGTCTTGTCCCTCGGCAACTCTCCCAAACGCCACAAGACCCGCCCGCCATGCAACTGGTGAGCTCCGGGGATGTGCCCGGCCTCGTACTCACC
>JBFLXF010000294.1:0-4096 GCA_040757515.1 Actinomycetota bacterium | reverse complement strand
CAGGCGGCGCGCTGCTCGCCGCGAGCGGCGCCTTCATAGCCCGGCGCCTGACCTCGTAGCGGCGTCAGGGCCGTGAGTCCGCCCCGCCTACGGCCTCTGGCGTAGACCTCGTCGAACCAGGACCTCCCCCGCCCGAGCAGGTGGTCCAGGAACCTCTCACGCCCCATGCTGACCAGGCCGAGCGTCCCTTCGGCTGCCATCTCCGGGGCGGCATCCAGGGCCACGCTCCTCACACCAGAGCAGGCCCCGCTGAGAAGGGAGAGCAACTCCCCCACCCCGGTGGGCCGCAACCACCAGCCTCCCCCTGGATGAACGGAGCGGAGGAATTCACGAGCCGTCGCCTCGTCACTGAAGACCGGCAGGACCGGCTCGCCCCGCGCTCCCGGGATCAGGAGCGGCTCCGGCGGCCCCCCGCCGCTGCGCGAGATCACCCAGTACGGCGTCGACGAACTTGAGAATGGCATCCTCTGCATGCTCTCCCCTTCCTCTCTCCAATGCGCGTCAGAAAACCTGTACGCGATCGTTCAGAGATAGTTCCATGAAAGAGCCGTGCACGCATCGGTCAACAGACCACCCACTAACCGGGACAAACGTCCCGGTTGAGGCGTCCTTGCCCCGCCTCGCTCCGCCTGCTAGCATCAATGCCCACAACGCACCTCGGGAAAGGGAAGCGTGTGCCCGGATACAGAGGCACGAGAGCACGGGCAATCAGCGAAGGAGCGGCGGTGGAGGACGCTGCGCGGGTGCCTCTGCGAGGCATGCGGATCGTCACGCTCGCCGTCAACGCGCCGGGGCCGGTCGCGGCCACGCGGCTGCGCGAGCTGGGTGCTGCGGTAACCAAGGTGGAGCCGCCGGCGGGGGATCCGCTCGCCGGTCTCTCCCCCTCCTGGTACGCACGGCTCGCCGCCGGGCAGACCGTGATGCGCCTCGACCTCAAAGACGGTCCGGATCGCGCCCGACTCGACGAGCTTCTCTCCGGCGCCGACCTTCTCCTCACCTCCAACCGTCCCGCGGCGCTGGGACGTCTCGGGCTCTCGTGGGCCGCTCTGCACGCCCGCTTCCCGCGCCTGTGCCACGTCGCCATCGTCGGACATCCGCCGCCGCGTGAAGACGAGCCCGGCCACGACCTGACCTACCTGGCGGAACACGGCATGCTCTCACCCCCCCAGATGCCGCGGACCCTCCTCGCCGACCTCGCCGGGGCAGAGAAAGCAGTCTCGGCGGCGCTGGGGCTGCTGCTCGCCCGGGAGCGCGGACGGGGCGCCGGGTACGCCGAAGTCGCTCTCTCCGAGGCGGCGGCGCACCTCGCCGAGCCACTGCGCCACGGCCTCACGCGGGAGGGCGGCCCGCTCGGCGGCGGGATGCCCGGCTACGGGCTATACCGGGCCTCGGACGGCTGGATCGCCGTCGCCGCCCTGGAACCGCGCTTTCTGCGCGGGCTCCTGGAGGAGCTGGAGATCGAGGAGGTGGACAGGGAGACGCTAGGTAAGAAGTTCGCCCGCCATACGGCGGGCTACTGGGAGCGATGGGCCGCCGAGCGGGACCTTCCCGTAGTCGCATTGCGCGACGTTGCGAAGAGACACGGAGTACCGGAGAAGGAGGAGAGAACATGCTCAGGGGTCTGACCTCAGAGTACCAGCTCAACCTGACGTCCATCCTGCGAAGAGCCGAGCAGCTCTACGGGTACCGCGAGATCGTCACCCGCCGACCCGACAAGAGCTTCCACCGCTACACCTACGCGGACTTCGTCGGGCGCGCGAAGAGGCTCGCCGTGGCCCTCAAGCGGCTCGGCGTGGAGGACGGCGACCGGGTCGGCACCCTCGGCTGGAACACCTACCAGCACCTGGAGGCGTACTTCGGGGTGCCGTGCTCCGGAGCCGTCCTGCACACCCTCAACCCCAGGCTGCACGAGGACGACCTGACGTTTATCGCCAACCACGCCGAAGACAGGGTCATGCTCGTGGATGAGACGCTGGTGCCCGTCTTCCAGAAGTTCCGCGAGAGGACCGGCGTCGAGCACGCCGTCGTCATGACCGGAAGCGGCGAGGTACCGGACGGCATGCTCTCCTACGAGGAGCTTCTAGAAGGCGCCGACGAGGGCGAGTTCGAGTACCAGGAGTTCGACGAGTGGCAGGCGGCGGCGATGTGCTACACCTCCGGCACGACCGGGCGCCCGAAGGGTGCGCTCTACACGCACCGCTCCACCGTCCTGCACTCCATGATGGTCTCGATGGGCAACACCTTCGCGCTCTCCGAGAGAGACTGCGTGCTGCCGGTCGTGCCGATGTTCCACGTCAACGCCTGGGGCATGCCCTACGCCTCCGTTCTGGTCGGGGCGAAGCTGGTGATGCCGGGGCCGCATCTCGACCCTGCGAGCCTTATAGAGGACTACGAGCAGGAGAAGGTCACGTTCACCGCCGGGGTGCCGACCGTCTTCCTCGCGCTCCTGCAGGCGCTCGACGCGGAGCCCGGCAAGCACGACCTCTCCTCGCTGCGCGCTCTGGCGATAGGCGGCTCCGCGGCCCCCAAGGGCATGATCGAGGCCTACGAGAAGCGCCACGGCCTCAAGGTCGTCCACGCCTGGGGCATGACCGAGATGAGCCCCATAGGCACCGTCGCCAACCTGACGAGCGAGATGGAGAGACTCCCCGAGGAGGAGCAGCTCGAGTACCGGGCCAAGCAGGGCTACCCGGTTCCGTTCATCGAGATAAGGGCGCGCGGCGACGAGGGCCTCGTGCCGTGGGACGGCGAGACGATGGGCGAGCTCGAAGTGCGGGGGCCGTGGGTCATCTCCACCTACTACGAGGCCCCCGAGGGCGCCGACAAGTTCACCGACGACGGCTGGTTCAAGACCGGCGACATCGTCACCATAGACAGATACGGCTTTATCGAGATCACGGACCGGGCCAAAGACCTCATCAAGTCGGGGGGCGAGTGGATCTCCTCCGTAGCCCTGGAGAACGCCCTTATGGCCCACTCGGCCGTCGCTCAGGCTGCCGTCATAGCCATCCCTCACGAGAAGTGGGACGAGCGCCCGCTCGCCGTCATCGTCCCCAAGGAGGGCGAGAGCGTGACGGAAGACGAGCTTCGCGCCCACCTTGAGAAGGACTTCGCGAAGTGGTGGCTCCCCGACGCCTACGAGTTCGTCGAGGAGATCCCCATGACCGCCACCGGCAAGTTCCAGAAGCTGAAGCTGCGCAAGCAGTTCGAGGGCTACGAGATCGCGAGGAGCTAGCACGCCGCGCACCGGACGCCGCGGCCCGAGGGTCGTCGGAGCGGGCTTCGGGCGTACCGGCACGCTCTCGCTGAAGGCCGCGCTGGAGACCCTGGGCTTCGGCCCGTGCTACCACATGACGGAGGTCTTCCGCCGTCCGGAGCACGTGCCGCTCTGGGAGAGCGCCTGGCGGGGCGAGCCCGTGGACTGGGACGCCATCCTCGGGGACTACGGCGCCACCGTGGACTGGCCGGCCTGCACCTTCTACGAGGAGCTCGCGAAGCGCTACCCGGAGGCGAAGGTGCTCCTGAGCGTACGCGAACCCGGACGCTGGTACGAGAGCGCGCGCACCACGATCTACGAGATGCGCGCCTTCACCGCCGGTCCCCGGCGCCTCAGATCGGTCCTGGCGGTCGCCGGACTCTTCTACCCGGGACTCGTCCGCGCGATGCGGATGAGCGAGGAGATCATCTGGTGCGGCACCTTCGGCGGCAGGTTCGAGGACCGCGAGCACGCGATACGGGTCTACAGGCGCCACAACGAGGAGGTGCGCCGCCGCGTCCCGCCGGAGCGCCTTCTCGTCTACGAGATAAAAGAGGGCTGGGGACCGCTGTGCGAGTCGCTCGGCGTCCCCGTCCCCGATAAGCCTTTCCCCCACCTCAACGAGGCCAGAGAGTTGCGGCGCAGCGTGCGCCTGCTCTCCGCGCTCGCAATCGCCGTCCCGGCCCTGGCATTGACGACGCTGGCGGCTCTCCTGCTACATTTATTCGGACGCCGGTCCTAGACGAACGGGAGGCAGATGAGAGAGAAGCAAGAGATCGTGGTGCAGAGGGACGTCCCTGCCAGGATGCGCGACGGCACGACGCTCTACTCCAATGTCTA
>JBFLXF010000293.1:0-4108 GCA_040757515.1 Actinomycetota bacterium | reverse complement strand
TCTCGGTGGTGTCGGGCCGGTGGACTTCCGTGTCCTCGGGCACCAGGGCGATGCGGGCAGTCATGCGTCAGTCCTCCAGGGCAGTGCTCAGAGCTCGACGGTGATCTCGGAGGCGTAGCGGTCGCCGTCCAGCTCGACCGTCACCCGTTTGCGCCGGTCGTCGAAGGCGTCCGCCAGTTCGTGACTCCGGATGGGGACGCGGCGACGGCCCGCGGCGGTCTCGATGATCAGCGCCGGGCCGTGGATGCCGTACTCCACCGCGACGACCGTGCCGCTCAAGCGGCCGTCGCCGTTCATGCCCGGCCGGGGGCGTCGCCCGGTCTCGGTGGCCGGGGCCGCATCGCCGCCCACGACTGGGCGCGCCCCGGCTTCGAGCAAGCCCTGCGCCAGCCCGTCGGTCTCCGGGACGACGGCCGCCTGGCTCACCAGCTGGATATCGTTGCTGCTGGCGAGGATAAACACCGCCTCTTCGTCGAAGTTGATCGGCACCTCGGGGGACCGCACGAGCCTGCTACCGATCACCCCGAAGGCGCTGAACTTCGCCTCGCCGCGCGCTCCTTCGGGGCTGAGCGGGTAGCTGAACTCCACCGGCTCGAACGGCGTGATTCGCGCGGAGGCTTTGATCGGCTGGAACAGGTGCGGACCGGTGTACGAGACGTTGACGATCAGGTAGTCGTTCTCGATGCCGGCGAGCCGGATCTCATCCCCGTCCCGCACGAACATGTAGATCATGTGCCGCCCCACCCAGGAGGCCGGTTTGATGACGACCTGGTTGCCGCCGTCGCCAATGCGGCGACGCCCGGAGGTCTCGATGACCGGCCAGCTCGACGGCACGAAGTTGACCTTCGCGTTGTAGCTGATCTCGACGTCGTTGGGCGCGTCGCTGGTGACGACGTAGACTTCGTTGCCGCCCTGCGGACCGAAAACGGGCGCCTCGGGAGCTTTGCCCTCGCTCGCCGACCACGATACGGCTACGTGCTCGAGCTGCTGGTCGGAGTCCACGACGACCGACGCCGGGAACGACATCTCGGTGTTGACCTCATTGACGTAGGTTTCGTCGAGCTCGGCGAACAGCGACGTAAGGTCGGCGTCCATGCTGGCACGCAACCATGTCCATCCCTTGAACCTCAGTGTGAGATTCAGGTCTGTGGTCTCCGTCTCGCTGCGCCACTTGAGCGCGAAGTTGGTGCCGCCGAACAGGCCGCCGGTGTCACCTGCTTCGGCCTCCTCGACATCGGGCGCGGGTTCGAAGAGCGAGGAGAACAGCTGCTCGCGGGCCTGCTCGGCGAAGGTGTTGACCAGCTCCCGCCGGATCTCCTCCAGCTCCGGTGGAAGCTGCCCGATAAAGGTGATCTCGACCGTGCCGTCGCGGGACATGTTCTCCCAGGCGGCGTCGATGCTGGCGGAGCCGCCGTAAAAGATCCCTCTGGCGCTCGCCTTGAGCTCCGTCGAGAGGTGACGGAAGGCCCGGCGGCCGTAGACCCGCACTTCAGCGCCGACGTCCGGCATCATCCGCAGGTACTCGTAGGTCATCTTGACCCCGGCGGGGACGGTCCGTCCCTGCTTGATACCCTGCACCCATTCCTGAGCGCCGAGCTCGGTCAGGTTGACCAGGAATGAGTTGGTGCCGCCGGGTGTACCGATGTTCGCGTCGGTGTGGGCCTGATCCGGCTCCCCGGAGCGCGGGTTGATGAGTACCCGGGCCTCCCCCTTCTGGACGTTGAGGGGTATAAATCGCGGGTTGCCGACCCTCGGCTGCGGACCCTGAGCGTTCATCTCGGTCAGCCACTGCTGCTTGAGTTCCTCGAAGGCCCGGGCGTCGTGCTCGATGGCCGAGGTGATGGTGAAGATGGCCGAGCCGCCGGTGATCTTGTATGTGTCCTCGACCTGCTGGCGGAACTGGCTCACGGCGCACTGGAAGCGTCCGTTCTCGCCCCTGGCCAGCCGCGGCTGCTTGGGGGTAAAGAGGACGATGTCGTCACGTGTGCTCTGCCACAGTTTGTATCCGGCGACGTCCCACTTGACGCCCGACATGGCGACGCCGAGTTCCTCACGAAGGAACGAGCTCATGGCGCTTCTCCTTTGACCTTGAACATCGCTCTACTCACTCCACGAAAACATCCGGCGATGAATCCCGGATGAATCGCGGATGATCCACCCGCAGATCCTGCGGGTTCGCGGTGGCCGCTGCCGGACCGGATGTGCGGGCTCCGGGCCGGTCGAGGAGGATTCGGCCTGTCATCGCATCCCGTTCCGTCATGGTTTATCGCTGTGGCCTGATCCGGATTGCACCGGAGGGCGAGATATGTCCGCTAAGGCGGGCCCGGCGTTCGAGTCGCCTCGCTGCGGGCGCGGCGTCCAAGTAGCGAAATTACTGCATTTGGGTGATGCGTTCGGCTTTCTTCGAGCTCTAGACTGTCGTTAGGAGTGAGCGGCGCGTGGGAAAGCGGCGATGACCATCGTGCACCTGGAAGGATTACCGCCCGGCTACCGGCTGGAGGAAGACCCGGACATACTCACCCTCTACCGTGGTGACGGCTCCGAAGTCGCGGCGTTCAGTCCGCACGCCGCCAGGCCCGAGGCCATACTGCTTGCCGCCCAGAGAGACGGCGACGGGGACGCCTCCGGCACGAGCAGGAAGGGGATACTGCCTCAAGGAGCTGCTGCGCGAGGCAGATTCCGCGTCCGTTTTCTCGGAGGCTTTGAGCTGCTCTACGATGACGTTGTAGTGCCGCGGTGTCGCAACGCCAGGGCGCTCGCCATCCTGAAGTACCTGCTTGCCCAGGGCGAGCGGCCGGTGTCGCGGGACTTCCTGATGTGTTGGTTGTGGCCGGATTCCAACCTCAAGAAAGCCCGTTGGTCGCTGAACTCATCCGTCCATGCCCTGCGCAGGTTCCTTGCCGATCACCTGCTCCTGGAACAGGAGGGTGAGATCCTCCTGTTCCAGGAGGGACACTATCGCCTCCATCCGAACTTACTGCTGACCTCGGATGTGGAGGAGTTCGACGAACGCTATGCGCGCGGTCGTCGCCTGGAGCGAGGCGGGAGTGTCTTCGAGGCGGTCAGGGAGTACGAAACCGCCGTCGAACTCTACCGGGGCGATTACCTGCCCGAGGATCTCTACGAAGACTGGACGATGGTGGAGCGCGAACGGTTGGCCGGCTCTTACGTCTACATGCTGGACCGGCTTGCGATTCACTACGCGAACACGGGCCGCTACCAGCGGGCGGTCGAGATGTGTTACCGGATCCTGGAGCAGGACCCCTGCCACGAAGACAGCCATCGCAGGCTCATCGGCCATTACGTTCGCCTCGGCCTGCGGGAACAAGCGTTGAGGCAGTACCGCGTATGCGCGCAAGCGTTGAAGAGCAGATACGGCGTAGAGCCCTCGCCGGAGACCCGCGACGTCTACAGAGACGTTCTCGCCGGCGAGACCGGGCGCAAGACGCAGGCGTCGTAAGGCAGGAGTCGTAACGCCGGCGTTCTCTGCGTCCCGGGTTCACAGCAGGAGTCTCCGGTCCGCAAGACACCAAGCTTCGCAGCTCTATCTGACTCCGGTTCATCGGTGGCTCACCGGTGTTTCATCGAGGGTTCATCGTCGTCTGTTCTCATCGGCGTACCGGAGATACAGAGGTCAGGAGGTAGCAGGATGCCGGGATTTCCGCCCATAAGCGTACGGCAGCCGCGTTCGCACGACATCGTCGACGACCCGGTCGGGGTCTGCGGTATCGGGACAGGATTCGAGGGCACCGTCTCGGCCCGCGTGCGCGCGGGCAACGGCCAAGAACTGGCCCGGAGGGCGATCAAGGCCGGCGGTACGGGGATATGGGGCAACTTTCGGGTCGGCATAGACCTGCCCGGCCGTCCTCCTACGCCTCGGGGCACGCTCGAAGTCTTCGAAGAGGCACAGGACGGGAGCGGCAGGGAACTCAACAAGGTGGTCGTCCCTATCGTGTTCGGCACCAACCTGATCTCGGGCTACGCAGGCTTTGAGCAGTACGAAGTGCAGAGCGGTGACACCCTCTCTTCTATCGCCGATCAGGCCTACGGCGACGCCGACAGGTGGCGGGTGGTCTTCCAGGCTAACCGGAACCAGATCGAGGATCCG
>JBFLXF010000292.1:0-4115 GCA_040757515.1 Actinomycetota bacterium | reverse complement strand
GCTTCTTCACCGTGACCACCCGGCGGCTGCCTGGAACCCCGCGCCAGATCGGGGACCGCCGGCAGCAGATTGAGGCGCTCCACGCCCGCCTCTTCCCGCCACGAGAGCAGGAATCTCCCTCCAAGGACGGAACCGGACCGGAGGCCGGCCTCTCCGACGCCGAGGTCCTGCGGCGGGCCATGTCCACCAGGAGCGGCGCGCGCTTCGCCGCATTATGGACCGGAGACCGCTCGGGCTACGCTTCGGACTCGGAGGCCGACCTGGCCCTCTGCTCCATGCTCGCCTTCTGGGTCGGACCGGACGAAGCACGTATAGCGTCGCTCTTCTCCCGCTCCGGCCTCGCGCGAGAGAAGTGGAACCGGGAGGACTACCGCCGGCGCACCATAGCCCGCGCCCTCGAAGGAGCCACGGAGTTCCACCGGCCCGGCGAGAGCGGCACGGGAGCTTCCCGTAACGGGCATCAGAGCGACGCCGTGATCACCATCTCAGCCCGCCTCGCACTCCCCGGGGCCGTAGAGTTCCCCACAGACGCCATGCCCGCAGCCTGCCGCTCCCTGATATCCGAGGCAGAGAGCGCCCTGGGCTGCGCCCCCGAGCTCGTCGCCCTGCCGATGCTCGCCGTCCTCAGCAGCGCTATCGGCACCAGCCGCATCGTCGAGATAAAAGGCGGCTGGCGCGAGTGGGCATCCCTCTTCGTCGCCGTGGTCGCGAGCCCCGGCGCTATGAAGACGCCGGCGGCCAAGGTCGCCAAGAAGCCCGCCTTCGCGCGACAACGGGAGTTCGGTAGAGTCTACGCGGAGGAGAAGGAGGAGTGGAAGCGGGAGGTCCGCGAGTGGGAGGTAGAGAAGCGTAACGCCCAGAAGGCGGCAGAGCCCGCCCCTGAGGAGCCGGAGGCCCCAACGATGTCCCGCTGCGTCGCCTCCGACACCACGGTGGAGGCGCTGGTCGGCATCCTGGAGGACAATCCTCGCGGACTCCTCGTCTACAAGGACGAGCTCGCCGGATGGGTCCGCTCCATGGACCAGTACAAGGGGGGCAAGGGCTCCGATAGACAGCACTGGCTCTCGTTCTGGTCGGGAGACGAGGTGGTCGTGGACCGAAAGAGCCGCATGGGGGAGCCCATCATCGTCGCCAGGCCCTTCGTCTCCCTCTTCGGCGGCATACAGCCGGCCATGCTCGGCGAGCTCGGCGGCGGGGCCGAGGACGGCCTCATGGACCGCTTCCTCTTCGCCTACCCCGCCCCGCGCCGGATCCGCTTCACCGAGGAGGAGGTCAGCGCCGAGGCCGAGGAGCGATACGCCGCCCTGTACGATAACCTCGCGAACCTGACCCTCGCCACCGACGAGCACGGCGACCCCAACCCCAAGCCCCTCAGGCTCTCGCCGGAGGCCAGGAAGCTCTTCGCCCAAGCCGTGGACGCCCTGGGAGCCGAGGTGCTGGATCCCGGCTTCCCGCGCAGGCTCGAAGGCGTGTGGGCCAAGCTGCGCGGCTACCTCGCCCGTATCTCGCTCGTCCTCGCCGTCTGCCGGTGCTGCGAGACCGGCTCCCGCGAGGAGCGGATCGAGGCAGAGGACGTAGAGGCCGCCTCCCGGCTTCTCGACTACTTCAAGGCCCATGCCCGCAGGGTCTATGTCGAACTCTCGGCGCCCGACCCGCTGGATTTGCTGGCTGGAGAGTTGCGGGATCTGCTCGAAGAGTCGGGAGGAAGATGGGAGGGGAGCGCCACCGATCTTCACCGGGCGCTCGACGAGCGGGAAGCCGCATCGCTCCCCGGTCGCCCCGAAGAGCTCTCAAAACTCGTGCTCCGTATCGGCGAGCGCTCGCCGGTGCTGGAGGCCAGGCAGGGCTGGCGCAAGACCGGCGGCCGCGAGGGCAAGTCCAGGCGGGTCCTCAAGCTCGCGCTCGTAGAGCCCGCGCAGGAACCTACCAAAAGCGCCGTAGACCCCGTTGTCGCCGTAGACCCCGTATCGGAGGGTGACAACGGGAACAACGGTGACAACGGCAAGAACAGTACCGTAGACCCGTACGAGACAGAAGGTGACAACAGCGACAACGGTAACAACAGCACCACCGCAAGAGCGGAGGGCTCGCCGGCCTCTGCTCCCGCCGACGCTACCGACGCAAGGTCCGCAGACGGGGATCATCACGACGGGCGCGAGAGGTTCACCCTATGAGCGCGGGCACCTTGCTGGAGGAACTGCGCGAACGCGATATTCGTCTAGAAGCTGACGGCCTCGTGCTCCACGTCGACGCCCCGGCCGGGGTCGTCACCGAAGAGCTGCGCGCCGTCCTCCGCGAGCACAAGCGAGCCCTGATCCGTCACCTCGAACGCGAGCACCGAAGGCTCCAAGACGCCGACCGACGCGGCCTCGTCATCAAATGGTCCAGAGAGCCCGGCTACGTCTCCATCCACGACCCCACCACCGGCGAGTGGCACGAGCTTGCGACCTCCGATTGCCCGCCCTTGGTGCTTGAGGACGCCAGAGCCCGCCGCCGGCGAAAGGGGGAGAAGCGATGAACGGAAGCGTCGACACCGCCCGGGCTTTGTACCTGGAGCTCCGGGCTCTTGGTCTCACGCTCTGGGTCGAAGACGATCCCGACGGAGGCCCGCTCGACTACGGCATTGCACTCGACGGCCTGCGCTCCCTCTCCGAAGCCCGCGCCCGGCGGCTCGCGCGTCGCATCTGGGAGAACGAGGATGAACTGGTGCGGGTGCTCCTCGACCGGCGGGATCCGGACCTCGACGCCATCCGCCGCGAAGGTCATTGCTGACGGACAAAGAGCATAAGAGATGTGTGAGAAACCCTATATAAGAGAGAAGATCACACGCATGCGAGGAAGACGGGGCACTTGGATTTCGACACGACAAAGGGCAACGGCAGGCGCGAGACTGACCATAGACCCGGTGGCATCCCCGACTTCTCGACGGGCACCAGGACCGGCTCCTCGAAGACCGCACCGGAGGACCGAGACTTCAGGATCCCCGCCGGATCCCGCAAGGCAGCCCTCGTGCATCTCGCACTCGAAGCGTGGAGGAAGGGCCTGCTCGATCCCAAGCAGCTCGGCGAGGTGAGGGGCAGGGACGTGGACGAGGCGGGGCTGCAGCGTGCCCTCTACCGCTCCTCTATGGGAGAGATAGAGCACGTCCTCGGTCCCATAGTGAAGGGGAAGCTCATCGTAGTGGAAGGCCACCTCGCCGGCACGGGCCGTACCGCCATAGAGCGCCTCGGCGCAGAGGTCGAGGAGCTCAGGCTCGAAGACGAGAGGTGCTACATAGACATGACGCCCGTTATCTTCGTCGTTGCGGCGGTCGCTATGGCCGTTCGCTACGTGAGCCTTGGCCTCGATGACCAGAGCCTCTACATCCTCGCCGGCATAGCCTTCGCCCTCATGTACGGCCTCAGGCCCTTCTTCTTCAAGATGCAGCGTCCGAGGGACGAGTGAAGGTTGCTACCCACATAATCTTCGGCGAGTGCTGCCTGTTCGCCGCCTCCGCCGTCTTCGATTTCCACTACGAGACCCCATCTGTCCTCGCCGCGGCGGTCTGCTCCGTACTGCCAGATGCCGACTACCCCAAGAGCTGGCTCGGACACCAGCTCGGCAGCGTCTCGGAGGACCTGTATCGCGCCTTCGGGCACAGGAGCTTCCTGCACTCACTACTCGCCTTGATCCTCGCCACGATAACTCTCGGTTCGCTGCCGTGGTGGATCACCGGCCAGCCTGCCACGATGATCTCCGTCTTTGTCGGCTACAGCAGCCACCTCTTCGCCGACATGATGACTTTAGGAGGAGTGCGGCTCTTCTGGCCCTCGCGCCTCATCGCCGTCTTCCCCGGCCGCGACGAGTACCGCGTCGTCAGCGGCGGTAACTCCGAGCGCGTGTTCGTCGCCGCCTCTCTCATCTTCGCGCTGCTCTTCTACCCTGTCTCGCGAGTAGGCTTCGACGGCCTGATCTACCGCATGGGCGGAGCAGACACCCTCTACGGCAGAGTAACGAAGGCGATCGACGGAGACACCATCGAGGTCGAGACCCAGGGCCGGAGCACACCAGTGCGCCTCATCGGCGTGGACACACCGGAGACCGTAGCTCCCGACCAGCCCATCGGATGCTTCGGA
>JBFLXF010000291.1:0-4117 GCA_040757515.1 Actinomycetota bacterium | reverse complement strand
AGATCGAGGAGGTCATCCGGCGCGCCGGCTTCCCGGAGGGCGTCTTTCAGACGCTCCTGATCGGCTCGGCCAGAGTGCAGCCGGTCATAGATGACCCGCGGGTGAGGGCGACGACGCTGACGGGTAGCGAGGGCGCGGGCCGTAGCGTCGGGGCCGAGGCGGGCAAGAACATAAAGAAGAGCGTGCTTGAGCTGGGCGGGAGCGACCCGTTTATCGTGATGCCGTCGGCCGACCTGGAGAAGGCCGTGCAGACCGCGGTGTCCTCGCGCACGCTCAACAACGGCCAGTCGTGCATCAACGCCAAGAGGATCATCGTCCACGAGGAGATAGCAGACGAGTTCACTCGTCGCTTCGTCGGGGCCATGGAGTCCCTGAAGGTTGGCGACCCGACGGACGAAGAGACCGACATGGGCCCGCTGGCCCTCCCCCAGATCCTCGAAGACGTGGACGCGCAGGTGAGAAGGAGCGTCGAGGCAGGTGCGCGCGTGCTCACCGGCGGCAAACCGCTGGACGGCCCGGGCAACTTCTATCCGCCGACCGTGATAACGGAGATCCCCGAGGGCACGCCTGCCTACGAGGAGGAGATCTTCGGTCCCGTCGCCTCTCTGTTCCGCGTGCGCGACGCAGACGAGGCGATACGGCTCGCCAACGACTCGGACTTTGGTCTCGGCTCCTCGGCCTGGACGAACGACCCCGAGGAGCGGGAGCGCTTCGTAAACGAGATAGAGGCCGGCATGGTCTACATCAACCGGATGACCGAGTCCACCCCCGAGCTCCCCTTCGGCGGCGTGAAGAACTCCGGCTACGGTCGGGAGCTCTCCCATTACGGCATCCACGAGTTCGTGAACGCGAAGACGGTCTGGATAGAGGAGAGCGACGAGGGCGCGGCCCGGACCGCAGCCGAGTAGCCCCCGTGAAAGCTCTTGCTGTCCGACCGGAGTGCGAGCGGTTATCTTTAGGGCGAGATGGAGACCTCGACCGGATACCGCTTCGCCGCCGCGCGTGGCCGCCTACTCTCCCTGGGCGCGCTGTGGGGGCTGGCGCTCGCTGCCCCGGCGGCGCTCGTGATGGTGCGGCCGTTCGAGGTGAGCGGCTTCCTCGTGGCCGGCGTCCTCTCTGCGGCCCTGGGTGGCTGCGCCGGAGCGTTCGTGGCCGGGCGGCGGGCCGCGAGGAGGCGGGGCTTTTCCGGAGGATTGGTTACGGGGCTGCAGTGGGGTCTTGTCGGCGGTGCGGTGGCCGCTGCCCTGATCTGGACGCTCATGTCTTTCACGCTCTCCGGTTTCTCCCCGGCTAAGCCATCCACGCTTCCGGACCTGATGAGCCCGCGCATCCTGCTGGGAGGCTTCTTCGTCTCGCTCTCGGTGTTCCTGTATGCCCTGGCCGGCGGGCTCCTGCTGGGGCCCGTCTTCGGGGTACTCGTCAATCGCGCCGCGAGGGGAGATAAGAGATGATCTTCGCCCGTCTGCTCGGTCTGGGCTTTGTCTACGGCCTGGGCTTCATGTTCATCAAGTCGCTGTTTCCGACCCCCATAGCGCTTCTCGCCCTGCAGGGTGAGCAGGGGAGCGAGGGCAACTTGGGCCTGCTCGTCGCCGTCTATCTGGCGGCCGGACTCATCGCAGGCATCGTCGCCGCCCCGCTTCTCGGCGGCTTCCTGCTGTTGCGACGAGGATCGGGAGAGGGTCGCTACGGCTCCAGGCTCGCCCTGAGTCTCGCGCTCGCCGTGCTCATGGGCCTCATCTCGGGGCTGCTCATCCTGTTCGCCTACGCGACCGGCGTGCTGCCCACCGGTGGCGTCCTCGATCCCTTGAGCCTGATTCGCAGTTCCAACTTCGCCCCCGGCACGCCGCTGCTCGTAGCCTGGACCTTCGCCCGCGACCTGCTGCCTGCCGGCCTCACAGGTCTCTTCCTCTCTCCGCTGGGCGGCGGGATCCTGCAGCGCCTCTACGCGGCGGACCGTCCGCCCGAGCAGAAGACCTACGAATGGGAGGAGATGTAGCCGGAAGCGCCGCCGGCGCTCCTGGAGCGCGGCTTCCGGACCACCGGGTGTCTCTTTCAGAAGGATAGAGCGGGCTGCCCGCTGGTACGGAGAGACAGGGTGTTGGGTATAGAGATCGGATGAGCACGGGAGAGGGCAGGCCGCGCATCTTTTTCGCCACCATCGCTGCGGGCGGAGGACACGTCGCGGGGGCGCACGCCATGGCCGAGGCGATCGAGCGTCACTATCCCGGCAGGTTCGAGTTGCGCGTCTCGGACTACATGAAGGACCTGGGGATAGTCGGGCTCGACCGGCTCCACAAGGACTCCTGGCGCCGGGCGCTGCGGCGTCCCGTCCTGGCACGGGCCGGCCAGCGCGCAATAGACGCGTTCCCGCGCCTGACCATCGCCGTCGAGCGGCGCATCCTGCGAGGCTTCGCCCGCGCCGCCGCCGCAGACTTAGAGAAGAAACCGCCGCTGCTCGTTGTCTCGAACCACGGCCTCATCACAACCGGGCTGGCCGAGGCCAGATGCCGTCACGGTCTCCGGGTCCGGGTGCTCACCTTCGCCACTGAGGTGTGCAATATCAGCGCGTACTGGGCGGAGCCGCGCGCGGACCAGGTCATAGCGGCCTCGGAGGACGGTCGCCGGCGCCTGATCCGCTTCGGCGTCCCTGCAGAGAAGATAACGGTCATCGGCCGCCCGGTACGGGGCGCTTTCCTGAACGTTCCCTCAAAACGCGAGGCTCGCGAATGGCTGGGGCTGCCCGACCGCTTTACCTGCCTGGTCTCGTTCGGCGGAGAGGGGGTTGGGAGGAACTCTCGCGCTCTGGTCTCAGCCCTCCTCGACTCCGGTCTTCCCCTGCAGGTCGTGGCGATCACCGGGAGAAACGAAGCGCTTAGGAGGGAGCTGCGCGGGCTCAGACCGGATACGAGCAGGCTGCGGGTCGAGGGGTTCGTCGAGAACATGGCCGATTATCTGGCGGCGAGCGACGTCTTCGTCGGCAAGGCTGGGCCTTCTTCGGTCTATGAGGCTTTCGCCGTGGGACGCCCCGTGATCGTCACCGGGTACGCCGGGCTAAACGAACTGGGCGTGACGCGTCTAGTCGAAGAGAAGGGCCTGGGACGCTACGCCGGTTCCCCGGCGGCGCTCGCGCGGGAGGTGAGACGCTACGCCGGAGAACCGGTGTTGCTGGATGAGGTTGAGCTTCGGTGTCGAAAGATGGACCTGGCCTCTGTCACCGAACGGTTCGCGCACCACATCACCGGTTACGCTCTCGCCAGGGCGTAGAGATCGGGGAACCCGGACCGTGCTGAAGCGAACGGTCATCGTCTTTCTCCTGAGCTTCGCGCTGGGCATCTCTGGACTCTACCTGGCCTTGGGTGAGGCGGTGTTCCGGCCCGAGACCTACCGAGTGCAGAGTTCCGGCCTTCTGATAGTGGGCCTCGCCATAGTCTCCTTTCTCGCGAAATGGCTCGCGCCCGCCGTAAGGGTCTGGCTGTTGTGCAGGGGACAGAAGGTCTACCTCTCTTACCGCTCCGCGATCCTCGCGCATCTGAGCGCCATTTTCGGGGCGGCGCTGGCCCCGCAGAACACGGGCTTCGCGCCTGCTACCGTAGCGGCCCTCTCCCGTCTCGGCGTGCCCGTCGGCACGGGGATCGGCGTGGCGATACAGATCGCGGTCCTGGATCTGATCTTCTTCGCCTGGTCTATACCTGCGGGCGTCGTGTATCTGATCCGCTCAGGGACGCTCGAACTGCTCCCGGGCGCGAGGGGCGCCGCCTTCGCGGCGGCCGGACTGGCCGTGATCGCCGCCGTCTTCTTGAGCCGGTATCCGCGGCTCGTCGTGAGCCTCATCCTCGCGGCCGCGCGGTGGCGGGTCATGGCGCGGTTCGCTCCCCGGCTGCGAAGGGTTGCGCGCGACTACTACCGCAGCATGCGGGAGTTCCTGAGGCTGCCCGCCTCTTACTGGAGCATGCTCCACCTGGCGACGGCTGCGGGATGGTTCGGCGGTTTCGTGCTCCTCTGGGCGCTGCTGAGGCTCTACGGGAGCGGGGCCGGACTGCTGGCGACGCTCGCGATCCTGAACACCATAACCCTTATCTCGCACTTCGTGCCCACGCCGGGCGCTGCGGGGTTCGTG
>JBFLXF010000290.1:0-4118 GCA_040757515.1 Actinomycetota bacterium | reverse complement strand
CCTGAGCCCGCTCTCGGACCTGCTGGTGCTCGCGGCGCTGGTCTTCACGCCGGTGACGCACGTGGCGCCCGCGAGGGAGGTCGGCATCCTGATCGGCACGGCGATGGGCGGGCGGCTCCTGGAGGAGGGGAACGCCCGGAGGCGGCTCCTCGCGGCGGCTGCCATCGTCCTGGGCGTGGTGGCGCTGGCGCTCTAGCGGGCGAGCGCCTCCCACAGCGAGATCGCCTCGCGGCACTCCTCGACCGACGGCACGAGGGCGACCCGGACGTAGCCCTCGCCCCCCGGCCCGAACGCCCGTCCGGGGGCCACTATGATGCCCTCCTCCATGAGGCGTAGCGCGTAGGCTTCGTCGTCCCCGCCGAACGCCTCCGGCACGCACACCCAGAGGTAGAGGCTCGCGTCCGTGGGCAAATACTCGAGGCCCGCGCGCTCGAAGAAGTCCGTGAACAGAGCGCGCTTCTCGCCGAAGAGGCGATTGCGCTCGCGGACGTGCTCGTCGTCGGACCAGGCGGCGGTGGCGGCCTCCTGCACGAAGGCGGGGGTGGCGACGCCGACCGACGGTCGCAGCTTCTTCAGGGCGGCGATGAGCTGCGGGTCTCCGGCCATCATCGCCGAGCGGTAGCCGGTCATGCCGCTGCGCTTGGAGAGCGAGCAGAAGGCGAGCGTGCGCTCCCTCGCCACCTCCAGCACCGAGAGCGGCTGCTCGCCGGAGTAGACCTCGTTGTAGCACTCGTCGGAGAAGAGGAGGACGTCGTGCTCCCGGCAGAAGGCGCAGACCTCTTCAAGGTAGGCCCGGTCCGCGGTCGCGCCGGTCGGGTTGTGCGGGTAGTTGATCCAGAGCATCCGCACCCTCTCGGGGTCGAGGTCCTCCGGCCTGAGCAGAAAGCCGTCCTCGCGCCTGAGCCTGACCGGCAGTGCCTCTCCGCCGGCGAAGAGCGCGCCGCGCTCGTAGACCGGGTAGCCGGGGGTGCCGTAGGCGACCCCGCGCCGCTCGTGGGTGTGGTGCACGAAGGCCAGGGGCGCGTGGAAGATCGCCTCCTTGGATCCCGTGGCGGGCAGGACCTCCGTCTCCGGGTCGAGGACGACGCCGTGGCGCCGCTCCATCCAGCCGCAGAAGGCCTCGCGCAGCTCCTTCTTGCCGGGCGTGGTCGGGTACTGGCTCACCTCCGGGACGCCCTCGATGAGGGCGCGCCTTATCCTCTCGTCCGTAGGCTCGCGCGGGTCGCCGGTCCCGAAGTCGAAGAGAGGTATCCCCCTCTCCCTCAACTCCCGGCGCCGTTCGTCGAGCCGCAGCAGGGGATAGGTGCCGCCTTTCTCCAGGATGGGGTTGAGGAGAAGAGGATGCTCGCTCGCGGTCGATCTCGCGCCTGGCTCCGGCACGGAGTATAGTCTCCTTTGTTACGGTCTCTCTTGCGGGAGCCGAAAATATAGCACGCGCCTTCGGAGACGTGCGCCGGAGCCGTCGGGAAGAGCCACGGAGGAGGTAATCGCCTTGGACGAGTTCCACTACGAGGCGGGGGTCCTGCACTGCGAGGACGTGCCGCTCGCCGGTATCGCGGAGAGCGTCGGGACCCCCGCCTACGTCTACAGCCACGCCGCCCTCGAGAGGGCCTACCGCGAGCTGGAGGAGGCCTTCTCGGGCCTCGACCACCTGGTCTGCTACGCGGTGAAGGCGAACGGCAACCTGGCGGTGCTGCGGGCGCTCTCGGCTCTGGGGGCGGGGGCGGACATCGTCTCCGGCGGGGAACTCTACCGGGTGATGCGGGCGGGGTTCGACCCGAAGCGGGTCGTCTTCGCGGGCGTGGGCAAGACGGAGCGGGAGCTCATGCTGGGCCTCGGGGAGCGCATCCTGATGTTCAACGTGGAGTCTGCTGCCGAGCTCGAGCTGCTCGACCGGCTCGCCGCCCGACACGGCAAGCGCGCCCGCGTCGCCCTGCGCATAAACCCGGACGTGGACGCCGGAACCCACGACCACGTCTCCACCGGGCGTGGCAGGGACAAGTTCGGCATCCCGGTGGAGGAGGCGCTCGCGCTCGCCGACAGGATGGGGCAGTACCGCTGCGTGGACCTCATCGGGGTGCACCAGCACATAGGCTCCCAGATCACCAAGCTCGCCCCCTACGTCGAGTCTGTCGAGAAGACCGCCGGGCTCGTGGAGGAGCTCAAGCGCCGCGGCTTCGGCATCCGCTACTTCAACATGGGCGGGGGCTTGGGCATCCGCTACAGCGACGAGCAGACGCCCACCCCGAAGGAGCTCGTGGACGCCGTGCGCCCGTCGCTGGAGTCCACGGGCGCGAAGGTCCTGTGCGAGATGGGCCGCTACATAGCCGGCAACGCCGGCGTCCTCCTGACGAGGGTTCTCTATCGCAAGGGCGGCGGGAAGACCTTCCTCGTCGCCGACGCGGGGATGAACGACCTCCTGCGCCCGAGCCTCTACGACGCGCACCACGAGGTGCTGCCGGTGAAGGAGGACGGCACGGTGGCGAACGCCGACCTCGTCGGCCCGGTCTGCGAGTCGGGGGACTACCTCGCCCGCGAGCGCGAGCTGCCCGACGCGCGCGAGGGCGACGTTCTCGCCGTCATGAGCGCCGGCGCTTACGGTTTCTCGATGGCCTCCAACTACAATTCCAGGCCCCGCCCGGCGGAGGTGATGGTCCGGGGCGAGAGCTGGGCCATCGTCCGCGAGCGCGAGCACTTCGCCGATCTCGTGAAGGGCGAGCTCGTCCCCGCCTTTCTGTAGCGGGATCCTCTCAGGCGCGTCTGCGCCGGCGGCGATTGAGGAGCAGTGGTGAGAGCCCCGGGCTGCGCCTCGCAAGGCGCGAGTCCACGGAGAAGGCTTTCGCCGCGGGGCTGAGGAGTATCACGAGGGAGAGCAGGGCCAGGAGCAAGTTAATGGTAAAAAACTCCGGCGAGGCGAGGCCGGATCCGAGCCTCACGCCGCCCTGGGAGAGCATGATCGAGAGGCTCAGCACGATGCTGCCGAGGGCCGCCGGATTTGTGAGGAGGCCCAGGATCATGGCTATCCCCAGCGCCAGCTCGCTGATGCGGATGACCTGGGCGAAGAGATCGGCGTTGGGCACAACGTATCCTTGCATGAACCCCCGGAAGAAGGGCGGGGCCTGAGCCACGAAACCGCCGGCCTGAAGACTCTGGGCGAACTGCTGGGGGAAGTCCGGGTTGAGCAGCTTCTCGATGGCGCCGTTGAGCCACACCGCCCCGACCAGAATGCGTACCCACACCATGCCGTTCAACCGAAGGCTCCTTTCCTCCGCCTGCGCCACATTCTACGCACGGGAGCGGTTCCGAAGAACCGTCTTCTTGCCTGGTGCGTATACAACTTGCGTACCCGAAGACGGAAGGGAGCAACATGGAGAGGATCTCTCGTAAGAGCTTTATGCGTCTCGGCGCCGTGCTCGGGGTGGGCGCGGCGGGCGCCTCGATCCTGACCGCCTGCGGGGAGGGCTCCGGCGCTGCAGGCGGCGGTTCGGACGGCCGGACTGGGGGTTCCGGCGGCGCGGGGACGACCGCTGCGGCGGAGCCGCCGGAGGCGCAGACGCAGGCCGGGGGCGCCATAGCGCGGGTCTCGGAGGTGGACCCCGGCTCGGCGGTGAAGTTCCAGGATGGGGGCCAGCCTGCGGTTCTCGTTCACCTGGAAGATGGCGACTTCGTGGCTTACTCGGCGGTCTGTACCCATCAGCAGTGTACGGTCGATTATCGCGACGGTCAGCTCGCCTGCCCCTGTCACGGCTCGGTCTTCGACCCGGCGAACGGCGGGGCGGTCGTCAATCCCCCGGCGCAGCGTCCGCTGCCGGAGATCCCGGTCGAGATCCGGGACGGGGAGGTCTACAGGGCATAACGTCGTCAGGGGCTGAAGCCCGCAGCCCCTATCAAGTAGAATGCCGGCATGGACGGGGAGGAGCGCATCGGGCTCGGCGGGGCGGCGGCGATTCTGGACCTCTCCCCCGAGGAGGTCCGCCGTCTCGTCAGCGAAGGCCGTCTCGGCGCCGAGCGCGACGAGGAGGGCGACTACACCTTCTCTCTGGCGGACGTGCGGCTACTCGCGCGCGAGCTGGAGGCCGAGGCCGTCGAGGAGGAGGTCTTCGAGGGCGAGGTGATCG
>JBFLXF010000289.1:0-4121 GCA_040757515.1 Actinomycetota bacterium | reverse complement strand
CATGGGCCTGAGGCTCGTGGTGGTGGGCGGCGTCGCGGCCGGGACGAAGGCGGCCTCTCGCGCCAAGCGGCTCGACCCGAGCCTGGACGTGACCGTCTACCAGGAGGAGCCGGAGCCCTCCATAAGCGAGTGCGGCCTGCCCTACCTGCTTTCGGGCGTCGTGAGGTCTCGCGCCGCCCTCGTAGCCCGCACGCCGGAGCAGTTCGCCGAGAGGGGAATCGAGGTGCGGGTGCGCCACCGCGTTGAGGCCCTGGACGCGGAGAGCAAGAGGCTCGCCGTCCGCAACCTCTCGACGGGCGAGACGTTCGAGGACGGCTACGACCGGCTCGTCGTCGCCACCGGCGCCAGGGCCTCGCAGCTGCCCGTCCCCGGCGCGGACCTCGGAGGTGTATTCGTCCTCCGATTTCTGACCGACGCGGACAGGATCCTGGCCCACCTGCGCGAGCACTCGCCGCGGAAGGCCGTGGTCGTAGGCGGCGGGTACATAGGGCTGGAGGTGGTGGAAAACCTGTGCAGGCTGGGCTTCGAGGTCCGCGTGGTCGAGGCCGCGAATCGCCTGGCCCCCGCCCACGACCCCGAGGTCTCCGCGAAGATCGAGGCCGCGCTTCACGAGAACGGCGTCGAGGTGCACACGAGCGCGGAGGTCGAGGGCCTGACCGGCGCCGGGCGCGTCCGCGGCGTACGGACCGGCGGCGAGGAGATCGAGGCCGGACTCGTCGTCCTGGGCGTCGGGGTCGAGCCCCGCGTGGAGCTGGCGGCGGGGAGCGGGGCCGCTCTCGGCGAGACCGGCGCGCTGCGCGTGGACGAGCGCATGAAGACGACGCTCCCTGACGTCTGGGCCGCCGGCGACTGCGTGGAGACGAAGCACCTCGTTACCGGGGAGCCGGTCTGGCTTCCGCTCGGCGACACGGCCAACCAGATGGGCCGCGTAGCCGGGACCAACGCGGCGCTCGGCGAGGGGGCCGAAAGAGGCGTTCTCGAGTTCCCCGGCGTGCTCGGCACCGGCGTCTTTAAGGTCTTCGACCTCGGCGTCGGCAAGACGGGGCTCTCAGAGGAGGAGGCCCGCGAGGCCGGCTTCGAGCCCGTGGCGGCCGCCGTGGAGGCCAGCGACCGCGCCTCCTACTACCCCGGCGCGCGGGAGACCTTCCTCAAGCTCGTCGCCGACGGGAGGTCGGGACGCCTTCTCGGAGCGCAGGCGGCGGGCTCCGGCGCGGACAAGCTCACCGACGTCTGCGCGACCGCCCTGTGGGGCCGCCTCTCCTACCCCGACCTCGTCAACCTCGATCTGGCTTACGCGCCCCCCTTCGGTCCGGTCCTCAGCCCCATAGTGCAGGCCGCCACCATCCTCTCCGGCGAGTTCGACCGCCCAAGAAAGGGCATCCGGGCTACCGAGTAGCGGAAGTCGCCGGGATGGGTACGCGCGGGCCCGCTGCCCGGCGCTCGCCTCCCTCAGAACCGCTCGACGACGGTCTTGGCGAGCATGTGCAGCGGCAGGTAGTCCGGGCCGCCCGCCTTGGAGTCCGTGCCGCTCATGCCGAAGCCGCCGAAAGGCTGAACGCCTACGAGGGCACCCGTGATCTTACGGTTGAAGTAGACGTTGCCCGCCTTGAACTCAAGCCGGGCGCGCTCCAGATGGTCGCGGTTCTTCGAGTAGACGCCGCCGGTGAGGCCGTAGGGGTTGTCGTTGGCGATACGCAGGGCCTCGTCGAAGTCGCGAGCCTTTATGATCGAGAGTACGGGGCCGAAGATCTCCTCCTGGGCCACGCGCGCCCTCGGCCCGACCTCGAAGACCGTGGGCTCGACGAAGTAGCCCCCGTCCGGGTCGCCGGGGTCGTCGCCGAGGAGCCGCTCGCCCTCCTCTTTGCCGACCTCTATGTAGCTCGAGACCTTCTCGAACTGCGGCTCGCTGATGAGAGGCCCCATGAAGACGTCCGGGCTCTCGGGAGGGCCGACCTTAAGCGCCCGCGCCTTCTCCACGACCTTAGCCAGAACCTCGTCGTAGACGTCGGCGTGCAGGATGGCGCGGGAGGCCGCCGAGCACTTCTGTCCGGCGTAGCCGTAGGCGCTCGTGACGATGTCTTGGGCGGCGGCGTCGAGGTCGGCGGAATCGTCTATGATCATGGCGTCCTTGCCGCCCGTCTCGACTATGACGCGTTTGATCCAGCGCTGCTCCGGAATCTGCCTGGCGGCGAGCTCGTTTATCCTGAGGCCCGTCTTCACCGAGCCGGTGAACGAGATGAAGCGCGTCCTCGGGTCCTGCACCAGGTAGTCGCCGACCTCCGAGCCGTAGCCGGGCAGGAAGTTCAGCACCCCCTCGGGGAGCCCGGCCTCCGCGAAGATCTCCGCGACCTTCGCCCCGATAACGCTCGTGAACTCGGAGGGCTTCATCACTATCGTGTTGCCGGTCACGATGGCCGCGGAGGACATCCCGGTGAGGATAGCGGTCGGGAAGTTCCACGGCGCTATGATGACGCCGACGCCCATCGGCGTGTAGAAGTAGCGGCTCTCCTCGCCGGGGACGGAGTAGACCTCCACCCCATCCTTGAGCCTGAGCATCTCGCGCGCGTAGTACTCGAGGAAGTCTATGGCCTCGGCGACCTGCGCGTCGGCCTCGGCCCAGGGCTTGCCGCCCTCGTAGACCTCCCACGCCAAGAGCTCAAAGCGCCGTCTCTTCATGATCGCCGACGCCCGCAGCAGGATGCGCGCCCTCGCCTCGGGCTCCGTGCGGCTCCAGTACTCGAAGGCCCCCGTCGCCACGTCCAGCGCCATGTCCGCCTCGCGCTCCGTCGCCCTCGCGGTGCGCCCGACGACCTGCGAAGGCTTCGCCGGGTTGACGGAGACGATCTCGCCTTCCGTCTCTACCGGCTTGCCGCCGATGATGGCCGGATAGTTCCTGTCCAGTTCGCCCTCCACCCTCTTTAAGGCGGCGCGCATCCCCTCGACGTTGCGCTCGTCGGACCAGTCTATGTACTCCTCGTTCTTGTACGGTATGAGTCCCATCTCTAGCCTCCTGTGGAGTGCTCTAGCGTCTTATGGTGTCCGTCACGATCTCCAGCATGTCCCGGGCGATATAGGTGGCTATCCTGGGGTTCTCCTTGAGCCTCCTGGTGGAGTACTCGTACCAGTCCTTGCCGAAGGGCACGTAGACGCGAACCTTGTGTCCGGCCCCGACGAGGATCCTGCGCAGAGGTTCGTCCACACCGAGGAGCATCTGAAACTCGTAGCGGTCCTTACCGAGTCCGAGCTGGTGCACGAGCCGGGTGGCGTGCCAGACCAGGTACTCGTCGTGCGTGGCGACCCCAACGTAGCAGCCCGCCCGCATCAGGGTCTCCAGGAGCAGCACGTAATTCGCCCGCACCACGTCGAAGTTCTTGTAGGCTAGGCGCCGCGGTTCGTCGTAGATGCCCTTACACAGCCGGACCGAGATCCCCCTCCCGGCCAGCCGCTCCACGTCTTTGAGGCTGCGTCTGAGGTACGCCTGGATCACGGCGCCGGTATTCTGGTGGCGCTCGTGGGCGTCCATCACGAGTTCAAGAGTCTGCGCGGTGTGCGGCGAGTCCTCCATGTCCACCCGCACGAAGCGGTCGCGCTCACCGGCGTAGGCGACGATCTCCTCCAGGTTCTCCCGGCACATCCGCTCGTCTATATCCAGCCCAAGCGCCGTGAGCTTGACGGAGATGCCGCTCGCGAGGTCGTTCGCCACGAGGGCGTCCACGACCCGCTTGTACTCCTCGAGCTTCTCGCGGGCGTCCGAGGCGTCGCGGGTAAACTCGCCGAGCACGTCTACGGTGGCGACGCAGCCCTCCGCGTTGAGCTCCCGGACGGTCCGTACGGCCTCCTCCAGCGTCGCGCCGGCCATGTAGCGGCCGGCTATTTTGCGCACCAGCGGTCGTGGCATCGCCGGGACCGAGCTGGCTATGGCCCTGTCTATGAGCCCCACGGATCTGTCCCCTCTAGGTCTGCCGTCCGGAGCGCTCGCTCACCACATCGAAGTTCGATTCTATCCGCTCGGAAGGCTCGGGACCGAGGAGACTGAAGATGAAGATCAGGACGAAGGCCACAGCGACGCCAGGCACGATCTCGTAGAGACCCCAACCGAACGGGTCCAGCTGCCTCCAGAG